>DATAZS010000324.1:0-2465 GCA_036271915.1 Polyangia bacterium | reverse complement strand
CGGACGAGATGGAGCCGCCGATCGTGCCGGTGCCGATCATGAAGGTGCGGTCAACTCCTGTCGAGTACCCCATGGCGCCGAACAGCGACGGCGTGTTGACGAGCACGCGGTAGGCGGGAGCCGCCTCGGCGTAGCGCGAGATGATGGCCTCGTCGTGCGCGTGCACGGCGGCCGTGTGGCCATCGCCGCCGAAGCGCAGCTGGGCGACCGCGGTCGCGATGCCCTCGTCGGGTCCCTCGACCTCGATGAACTTGAAGACGGGCCCGAGGATCTCGCGCGAGAGCGGGAAGTCGTAGCCGATGCCGCCCGGGCGGACGACGAGCAGCTGCGTGCTCTCGGGGATCGCGAAGCCGGCCAGGTGCGCGAGCGTCGCGGGCGACTGCGACACGGCCTCGACGTTCGAGGGGCCGCGGCCGCCCTGCGGGAACAGCAGCGTCGTGAGCTGGTTCTGCTCGGCGTCGGTCAGGAAGTAGGCGCCCTTCGCCTCCATCGACGCCTGCAGCTGCGCGGCGATGGGGCGGTCGACGATGGCCGACTGCTCGGAGGCGCAGGCCGTGCCCCAGTCGAAGACCTTGGCGGCCATGATGCAGCGCGCCGCGTAGTCGACGTCGCGCACCGAGGCGTTGATGTAGGCGGGCACGTTGCCGGGGCCGACGGCGTAGGTCGGCTTGCCCGAGGAGTAGGCCGCGAGCACCATGGCGCGCGACCCCGTGGCGAGCACGAGATCGGTGCGGTGATGGCGCATCAGGGCATCCGTGCCGGCCACCGAGACGCGCGACATGGACTGGAAGAGGTCGGCCGGTGCGCCCGCCTCCTGCGCCGCCTCCTGCATCACGCGCGCGGACTCGCCGCTCGAGCGCACGGCGCGCGGGTGCGGCGCGAAGACGACCGCGTTGCGCGTCTTGGCCGCGATCAGCGCCTTGAACAGCACCGTCGAGGTGGGGTTCGTGACGGGCACGAGGCCGGCGATCACGCCCACCGGCTCGGCGATCGTGATCACGCGCTTCTGCGGGTCGTTCTCGATCACGCCGACCGTGCGCTCGTGCTGGAAGCCCTCGTACACGTACTGCGTGTTGAAGACGTTCTTGAACGTCTTGTGGGCCGCGCGCCCGTAGCCCGTCTCCTCGGCCGCGAGCTTGCCGAGGCGCTCGGCCGCGGCCGTGCCGGCGCGCGCCATGGCGGCCGTGATGCGGTCGACGTCCTCCTGCGTGGCAGACGCGAACGCGCGCGCGGCGATGTGCGCGCGCACGGCGAGCTCATGCGCCTCGGTGATCGAGTCCTGCTCGGGCACGGCCGGAGCCCAGCGCTCTCAGACGCTCAGGCGTCGCCGCCGGGAAGGATCTTCTCGACGTCGGGGTGGGGGCGCGGGATGACGTGCGACGAGACGAGCTCGCCCACGCGCGCGGCCGCCTCGGCGCCCGCGTCGACCGCGGCCTGCGTGGCCCCGACATCGCCGCGCACGAGCACGGTGACGTAGCCGCCGCCGATCTGCTCCTTGCCGATCAGCGTCACGTTCGCCGCCTTCACCATGGCGTCGGCCGCCTCGACGGCGCCGACCAGCCCGCGCGTCTCGATCATCCCGAGCGCGATCATCGTCATGCCGCTAGAGCCTCGCGTAGACACGTGTCCTCCGGTCGTCAACTGTGGTGTGAGTCATAGGTTGGTGCGCGTCGCCTCGAGGCTACGCGAACTCCCGGTAGCGCTGCGTCTCCCAGTCCGTGATGGCCGCGTCGTAGAGCGCGGCGTCGTAGCGGGCGAGGGCCGCGTAGTCGTCGGCGAAGCGCTCGCCGAACGTCTCGCGCGCGAACGGCGTGGCCTCCCAGGCATCCACCGCGGCGCTCAGCGTGCGCGGCAGGTGCGGCAGGCGGTCGTCGGCGTAGGTGTCCTTCGCGGAGGCCGGCGGCAGCTCGAGCTCGCGCTCGATGCCGTCCATGCCCGCCGCCAGCACGGCCGCGGACAGCAGGTACGGGTTGGCATCGGCGGCGCCCGCGCGGAACTCCACGCGCGAGCTCGCCCCGGCGCCCGGGATGCAGCGGATCGCGACGTTGCGGTTGTCGAGCCCCCAGCTCACGCGCGTGGGCGCAAACGAGTAGTCCTCGATGCGCTTGTAGGAGTTCACGGTCGGGTTCGCGAGCAGCGCGATCTGCGCGGCGTGCGTCGCGAGGCCCGCGACCCAGTGACGCATCGTCGGGTTGCCGAGCGGCTGCTCGTCGATCGCCTGCGAGAAGACGTTCGCGCCCTCGCGCACGAGGCTGTGGTGCAGGTGCAGGCCGTTGCCCGCGACGACCGGGAACGGCTTCGCCATGAACGTCGCGCGCTTGCCCTTCTGGCGCGCGATCTCGCGCACGACGGACTTGAAGACGAGGTTGCCGTCACAGACGTCGATCGCGGGGCCGTGGCCGAAGTTGATCTCGACCTGCGCCGGGCCGTACTCCGTGTTCGAGGCCTCGACGACGATGCCGAAG
>DATAZS010000323.1:0-4252 GCA_036271915.1 Polyangia bacterium | reverse complement strand
GCGCGACTCTCGACGCCGGCCGACAGCGCGACGTCGGGGCGCGGCGCGAACCAGGCCTCGGCGAGCGCGACGGGCTGCAGCGCCGAGTGCGTCTGCCCCGCGACGAAGAAGATGGGCGCCGTCATCGCGGCGCCGCCTTGCACGCCGAAGCGTCCCGTCGCGCCCAGCAGGCGCCGGCCCGTGAGGCCAAGCTCGAAGCCCGTGCGCTCACCGTTCTGGCGGGCCGTGTCGAGCGGCAGCAGCGCGCGCGCGTAGACGGTGGCCGCCGTGCGCGGCCAGTCGCCGAACGCGCGGTGCACGCCGAAGGTGAGCGGCCCGAGCGAGAGCCCTTGCGCTGCTTCGACGGCGTTTTGCGTGTAGCGGTAGGTCAGCAGATCGGCGGAGAGGCTGATCCACGTCCAGCGCGAGTGGTCGAGTTGCTGGCGCAGGCGCAACGTCGAGGAGGCCACGACCTCTCCGAAGTAGTCGGGCATCGCGCTCGCGACGAGCAGCGTGCCGCGCAGCCGCAGGCTGACGTCCGTCGCGGCGCAGGCCTCGGGGATCGCGCCGAAGTCGGCCGAGTCGTCGCCGCCCGCGAGCGGTCCGCCGTCGGCGCGACGCGCGTCGCACACCTCGGCGCGCGCGCGCGACGACGCGAGCGCGAGCGTCATCACGATGACCGCGAGTCGCCCTGCCCTCGTCACCGTCCTCATGGTGAAAGCGGCGCCTTCCAACCGCCGCCGTCGAGGTCGAGCAAGAACGGGTTCGTGAACGCCGTCGGCCACACGCCGGGCGCGACGGCCTCGAGATCGAAGCGCGAGTCGGTCGCGCTCGCGGGGCGAGTCGGCAGATCGGCGTCGGCGAGATCGGGCAGCCCGTCGCCGTCGGTGTCGGGCGGCAGATCCTGGTGCAGCCCCGCCTCGACGACGATCCACGCGTCGCCCCTCTCCGGCAGGATCGTGGCGTCGAGCGGGACAGCGACGCGCACGCTCGGCGCCACGGCGTCGAAGTGCTTCGCGCTCGCGAACGACGACGACACGTCGACGGTCTTCGCGAGCGCGCCGTTGACGAACACGCGGATCTCCGTGACGGGGATCCACGGGGCCGCCGTCACGGCGACCGTGAGCACGGGCGCCTTGCCCGGCACGAACGGCGCCGTGAGGCTTGGCCGCTGCAGCGCGCCCGACGCGTCGTCGATCGTCGCGTCGAGCACGGGGCCGTTCGTGCCGATCATGTGCCCGGCGCGCACGTCGGCGTCGAAGCGCTCGCGATCGAACGCCGCGCGCGAGTGGCCGCCGAACACGAGGTTGCGTGGATACCCCACGCGCTCGATCGAAAGCGTGTGCGAATCGCTGTTGGCGGCGCCCGCGCGCAGATAGCCCTGGTCGAGCAGCGAGAACCAAAGCGTGCGATAGCGCAGCCAATCGCGGCGCGAGGCGCCCGTCATGACCTCCTGCACGTCGAAGTCGATGTTGCGCTTCGTCTTGCCGGGCGTGCGCAGCAGGACGGTGCCCGCGAAGTTCGACGGATCGGTCAGCAGCCGCCGCGGATCCATGCCGAGGGCGCGCAGGAAGCCCTGGTCGCGGCCGAGCTTCGTCTCGGACCACGGGTGGTTCATCTGGCGCACGCCCGCGCCCACGAAGTGCGACTCCATGTCGTCCATCATCTGGCCGGGCTCGCGCAGCTCGTCCCACGGCGATCCGTTGCGCGGCGCGAGATCGTCGACGGCGAGCGGCCAGAAGTTGAAGTGCCCGAGCGTCTTCGGGAACTCCTGCCCCGGCACGTCGAACCACAGAATGTTGGGCGTCTGCTCGACGCCCGGGATGACGATGAGCTGATCGCCCACGCCCAGCGTCGCGAGCGTGTCGGCGTAGCTCGACACGACGTCGTGATCGGTCGCGACGATGACGTCGACGCCCGACGACAGGAAGCTCATGACGCGATCCTGATCGGGGATCGACGAGTCGTAGCTGGCGCCGCCGTGAACGTGGAAGTCGCCCGACAGCGTGCCCGCTGGCACCATGTTGGGGATCGCCTGCGTCAGCAGCGAGATCGCGGCCTCGTCGCCGGGGCCCAGCGTGATCTCGCGGCGGTCGAGCGACGCGAACGGGCCGCGCGTCGCATAGACGTAGTAGTGCCCCGCCGGCACGAGCAGATCGAACGCGCCGTTCGTCGTGAGCGCGCGGTTGCACGCGGGCGAGCCGCCGTGCGGCGGCCCCAGCATCGGATCGCAGCCGGGGAACTGGCCGTACAGGCTGGGGCCGGGCGCGCTCGCCGCGGGCGCGTCGAACGGGATGAGCACGAGTTCGGCGAACGTCGCGCGCTCGCCGGGCGCCGACTCGACGATCGCGACGAGGTGCCCCGAGCGCGCGAGCGTGATGTCGCCCGCCTGAACGGGCGCGTCGGCGACGGCGAGCGAGCTCGGCGCCGACGCCGCGAGCCCGAAGGCGTAGGGCTGCACGCGGTAGATGCGATTCGGTGGCAGCGTGACCTGAAACGTCCCGTCGGCGGCGGGCACGGCCTCGGTGCGCGGAACGCGCTTCGTCTCGTCGTCGGGATCACCGCCGGGCGCCGGCTCGTAGAACAAGAGTGAAGCCGCGCGTCCGTCGCGCCCGTCGAGCGGACCCGCGGCCGTGACGACGCGCCCCGTGACGGTCACGCCCGGCGCGTCGCCGTGCACGGACGTCCGCACCTTCATGGCCTCCGTCACGGCGGGCGCGAGGCCCGGCCCGGGCACGGCGAGGATGAAGCGCTCGAACGACAGCCCGTCACCCGCGAGCGTCGTCATGAGCGGCACGCCCGCCGCCGACAGCGTCGTGCTGTTGAAGCCCGCGCCGCGATCGTGGTCGCACGAGACGGCGGCGTACGCGACCTCGGGCGTGCTCTGCGTGCGCGCCGCCATGAACGGCCACGAGCGCCATGCGTCGCCGAGGTGCAGCAGATCGAGATCGGGCGTGAGGAAGCCCGCGCCCGCGATCGGGATGAACGGCAGCAGCGTGCGATCGCCCCAGAAGTACCCGTCGGTGAGCGCGAGCGTGTTGGCGTCGCGCGCGCCGTTGTAGACGTCCGTGCGCACGCGCAGCCCGGCCTCGCACGGGCGCAGCTCGTAGCGGGTGACGACCGTCACGCGCGAATCGCCCTCGAGGTGGCCGCGAAAGACGACGGCGACGTAGGCCTCCGCCGCGGTCGGCGCGATGCTGTGATCGTAGCGCTCGACGCTGTCGTAGTGCGCGGCGTCGCGCGGCAACACCCCCGCGCCCTGATAGACGCCGTTCAGCTGATCGCCGACAAGCGCCCCCTTCGCGTCGATGGGCGACAGGTCGATGATCGTGCCGCCCGTGGGCGCGAGGCCCTGCGGGTGCTCGGGCAGATCGAGCACGGCGCGGACGCGATCGTTCTCGAGCACCCAATCGCCCTTCGCGGCGAGCGCCTTCGCGCCAGGCGCGCGCGCCGACGCGTCGACGACCGGATAGAGCTTGAGGCGCCCGCTGACCGCGCAAATCGCGGGCGTGTGGAGAGCGGGACAAGGCGACGGCGGCAGGCAATGTCCGTCATCACCGCCGACGCACCCGTCGCGCCGGCAACCAGCGGCGGCGAGCGCGCCCGCGCAGATCGCGACCAAGAGGAAGGCCCGGCGCATACCGGGCGTCATCTTAGTTGAATTGGCCGGCTGAATTGGCCGAATGAAAGCCGATCAGGTCTTCGCGGGGGCCTTGTCGGCCACCGGCTTCGCCACGACGGCCGGCGCCGACGGAGCCGCGGGCTTCGGCGCCGCAGCCGGCGCCGACACCACGGGCCTCGGCGAAACGGCCGCAGGAGGCGCAGCGCCGGCGACCACCGCGGGGCGCGGCGCGCTGCTCACGATCGGTGCCGACGAGGTCGACGTCGGCCCCGGTGCGCGGATGACGCCGCCGCGCGGACCGATGACCATGACCATGCGGCGACCTTCCATCATCGACCGCTGCTCGACCATCGCGAGGTCGTTCACGGCCTTGACGACCTGATCGAGCATGACCTGCCCCATCTCGGGGTGCACGATCTCGCGGCCGCGGAAGACGACGACGAGCTTGCACTTGTTGCCTTCCTGCAGGAAGCGCCGGATGTGCTTCACCTTGAAGTCGAAGTCGTGGTCGTCCGTCTTCGGGCGGAGCTTGATCTCCTTGAGGACGATCGTGCTCTGGTGCTTGCGCGAGGCCTTCTCCTTCTTCGAGGTCTCGTACTTGAACTTGCCGAAGTCCATGACCTTGCAGACGGGCGGCGCGGCGCGCGGGTT
>DATAZS010000322.1:0-2099 GCA_036271915.1 Polyangia bacterium | reverse complement strand
TCGGTCGTCTCGACGCCGGCCTTGTGCAGCTTCTCGACCTGTGGCGCGTCGATGAGGCGGGGCACGTCGGCCGTCGCGTAGTGGCTCGCGCGCGCCAGACCCGCGAAGAGGGTCGACGCGATCAGGAAGGCAGAGGCGGCGGTGGAGGCTTTCACAATGACGGATCGCAAGTCGACGCGCATGAACGACTCTCCTCGGTAGGGTGGGGACCTCGCTACAGTGCCAACTACAAACGCCAGCTACAGTGCCAGCTACAATGCCTTGAAGCGGCGAACCAGCTCACGCAAGCGTCGCGAGCCTCCGCCTTCGCGGTAAAGGAAGCGAACGCCCGTCTGGTTCGGTCCAGCGTGATAGACGACGCGGCCCGACAGGTCGAAGGGCGCCTCGCTGCCGGGCGGGACGATCTCGAGCACGATGTCCGTGCCGACGGGCGGCTGGAGTTCGCCGCAGACGAGGCCGCCGCTCACGCTGATCTCGCGCAGCTCGACAGCACTGAAGTCGAGCGCCGACGTCAGGCGAATCTTGCAGGGGATGCCGATCGGGATGCGCGTGTGCTTGCGCTTGCGGGTCGTGGGACGCTCGCCGCGCAGGGTCTGCACGACGAAGTCGCGCTTGCCGATCTCCTCGGCCTCGAAGGCCACCGTCGCGCCCGCGCGGATGCGCATGCGCGGCAGCGCGGGGCGCCACGCCGTGACGCTGCCACGGATGAGGACCTTGTTGGGCAATCCGTCGCACGCCATCTCGACGACGACGGCCGTACCAGGCGAAAGCTCGGTCGTCGTGGGGCAGAAGACCCCGCCGTTTGGCATGTCGGGGAGGTAGTACTCCTCGAATTCCTCGAGGTTCCTGCAGCGGACGCGAAGGATGTTCAAGAGGGGGCTCCGGGGATGGCCGAACGGCGTGCAGGATAACCGAGAAACGCGGGAACGGTCAGAATAGCTTGGCAGCCGCGGATGTACTAGGTTCTCCACGCCCATGAGCATACGTGTCCACATCGGCGGCAAGGTGTGCCTGCCGGAAGAAGCCAAGATCTCGGTGTTCGACCGCGGGTTCCTCTATGGCGACAGCGTCTATGAGACGATCGGAACCGCGTACGGCAGGCTGTTCGCGGCGCGCGATCACCTGGACCGGCTCGAGCGGTCAGCCATGCGCATCGGTCTGCGCGTGCCCCCGCGCGCCGACGTCGAGCGCGCGATCGCCCAGACGATTGAAGCGGCGGGCAACGTCGAATCGCGCGTGCGCGTCGTGCTCACGCGCGGGTCGGGCAAGCTCGATCTCGATCCGGCGTCGGTCGACGACACGCAGCTCGTCGTCATCGTGTTCCCGCTGGGACCGCCGTCGCCCGAGATGTACGCCAAGGGCGTCGCCGTCGCGATCGTGTCGATCACGCGCAACAGCCCGAGCGCGATCGACCCGGCCGTGAAGTCGGGCAACTACCTCAACAACGTGCTCGCGCTCGGCGAGGCGCGGCGCCGCCTCGGCGCGTACGAGGCCATCCTGTGCGGCGCCGACGGCAGCGTCGCCGAGGGCTCGACGAGCAACATCTTCACGGTCGTGGGCGGCGAGGTTCGAACGCCGCCGCTCGAGGTCGGCATCCTCGACGGCATCACGCGCTCGAAGGTGCTCGATCTCTGCCGCAAGAACGGCCTGCGCCTCGTCGAGGTGCGCATGTTCCCCGCCGAGCTGCGCGCGGCCGAAGAGGCGTTCATCACGAGCGCGACGCGCGGCGTGTTGCCCGTGACCCGCATCGACGACAAGCCGGTGGGCGACGGCACGCCCGGGCCCGTCACACGCAACCTCATGACGCTCTACGAGGCGCTCGCGCGCGCCGGCGTTCCCTAGCCGGTCAACAGACGCTCAACCGAGGTGGGGCATCGGCAGCACGCCGAGCCCCAGCAGCAGGCCCGCGACGCCGATCGCGATCGAGATCATCGCCGTGATCGTCGCGCGGTTGACGATCTTCTCGGCGAGGCTCTCGCCGGCCTTGCGCGGGCGCACGAACACCTGCGCCGTGCCCGACAAGATCAGGATCACGCTCGAGATGACGAAGAACTTGGGCAAGAACGCGGCCGGGTTCACGTCGTTCGCTCTCGCGCTCG
>DATAZS010000321.1:0-8231 GCA_036271915.1 Polyangia bacterium | reverse complement strand
CGAAGAGACCGATCTCAAGAGCCAGACCGCGCCCCAGCGTGTGCAACGTGTGAAGGTGCGCTTCGAGGGCACGGAGCAGATCGTGCGCGCGCGCGCGTACCCGAGCGCGGGTGGGTTGCGCCTCGCGACGTCGCTGCCGTTCCTCAAGGTCGACACGGCGCTCGACATCACGCTGTCGCCGGACGTCGAGGTCGGCGCCAAGGGGTGGGTGTCGTCGGTCGCGCTCGAGACGGGCGCCGACGGCATGCCGCGCCTCGTGATCGACGTGCGCGTCGCACACAACGACGGCTTCGATCCGTGGCACGATCCTTCGACTGATTTCTCTTCCGCGCTCACGCCCGTCGTCGAGCCGATCGTGATTCCGCCGCCCGAGGTCGTCGCGTCGCCGCTCGACGCCGTGCCCGAGCACGTGTGGGAGGCCGCCGATCACGCCGTGACGACGGCGCTCACGGCCGCGGACTTTCAAGACGAGGAGCCGCTCGAGCTGTCGGAGGCCGTGCCGACGGCGGCGACCTCGAGCCCGACGCTGCCGTTCGCGCCGCACGTCGAGGTGCCGATCAGCTCGTCGATGGTCTTGTCGAGCGACGTGGATGTCGACGTGGCTCCGTCGATCGATGCGCCGATCACCGAAGGCCCGGGCGCGTCGCCCGCGTTCGAGTCCGCCGACCAGACGGAGATCGTTTCAATCGAGCGCCCGCCGACCAGGCGCTGGCGCGCGCTCGGCGGTGGGGCGCTCGCGGGCGCCGTGGGCCTCGCCGCGTTCGTGGGCGCCGTCGCGCTGATGCACAACGCGCCCCCACACGTCGCCGTTCCCTCGCTCGCGCCGCCCGTGATCGTGACCCGGAAGGCGGCCGCCGCCGAGCTGCCGCCCATCGCGCCGCCGCCGGATCCGATCGCGCCGGCCGCTGCCGTGCCCGCGGCCGTCGTCGCCGCGCAAGCTCCCGCCGTCGAAGCAAAGGCCGCAGAGCCGCCCGCCGCTGCTCCCTCATCCGACTTCGTGGTCGGCCTCACGGGCTCGCTGGCCGGCTCGCGCCGCTACCCGCTCCGCAACCCCGACGGCGTCGCCTTCAACCTTCCGCACGCGCAGGCGACGATGAAGGTCGGTACGTATCGCCCCGACGTCCCGGGCCTGCGCTCCTTCTGGGTGCGCCCGCTCCCCGGCGGCGGCACGCACCTGCGCTTCCACTTCACCGACGCGCGCCCCGCGCCGCACGTCGAGCTCACGCGCACCGGCGTCCGCATCACGGCGCCGTAGTCGCGCTCAGGGCGTGAGCCCGGCGACCTGCATGATCTCGGACAGCGAGGCGATGCCGCCGAGGCCGCCGAGGTGGCGGCAGTTCAGGCCGGCGGCGGCGTTGGCGAGCGGCAAGCAGCGGTCGAGCGCCCAGCCCTTGAGCAGGCCGTAGATGAAGGCGCCGCGGAAGATCTCGCTCGCGCCCGTCGTGTCGATGACGTCGATGTCGAGCGCGGGCTGGCGCACGAGCGCGCCGTTCTCGAGGCCGATCGCGCCTTCTTCGCCCAGCGTGATGACGGCCGTGCGCGGGCCCATCTTCACGAGCTCCGTGAGGCTGCGCTTCATGTCGGCCGAGTGAGAGAACTCGGCGGCGAAGCGCTCGTTGCCGATGACGACGTCGCATAGGTCGAGCAGCTCGCCCATGCCGGGGCCGAGGTGGCGCGCGTCGAGGATGACCGTGAGGCCCAGCGCCTTGGCGCGCTCGGCGGCGACGATCTGCGGCGCGGGCGCGCGGCCGTCGATGAGCAGCGCGCGCGCGTCGTCGAACAGCGTGCGCGGCAGCTCGCCCGGCTGCAGCGGCGTCGTGTTGCCGCGCGTGTAGCGCACGAAGCGGCGCGCCGTGCGGTCGTCGATGAGGATGAACGAGGCGGGCGACACGCGGCCCGGCTCGATGAGGACGCTCGAGACGTCGACGCCGAACTCTTTCAAGCCGCGCAGCGCGATGCGGCCGAGATCGTCGTCGGACAGACGCCCCATGTAGCGCGCCTGGCCGCCGAACGCGCATACCGCGGCCAGCGTCGTGCCGATGGCGCCGCCCGTCTGCATGCTGAAGGCCGACAGCTCGACGACCGTCTCGGGCGAGCGCGGACCGACGCCCAGGTTCTCGACCATGACCTGGCCGAGGCCCACAACGCGGTCGTTGCCGTCAGCGCTCATGCCTCCAAAATATCACAGCGGCCGTCGTTCACGGCGCGGCGCTGGTCGGATCCGAGGCGGGCAGCACGGGGCGCCCCAGCACGCGCTGCGAGCGCACGAAGCGCTCGAGGGCGTCGACGGCCTTGCCGTAAGACGCGCTCGCGTAGTGCGCGCGGCCCAGGTAGTAGAGCACCTCGGGGCGTCGCGCCACGTAGGTGGCGTCGTCGGCCAGCGGCTTCAGCGTGTCGACGGCGTCCGTGTAGAACTCGGCCTTGTAGTCGAGGAAGCCCGACACGAGCGCGAAGTCCTGGCCGAGTCCCGTCCACAGCGCCTCGGGCCACGCGTCGAGGATCTTGTAGGCCGTCACGTAGCGGCGCGCACCGACGTCGGCGATGACGTCACGGTACTCGTCGGCGACGCGCGTGACGTAGTCGGGGTGGGCGGCCGCGAGCTTCGCGCCCACGACGGGCGGCGCGAGGGGCTCGCTGGGCGCGAGCGCGATCTCGGGATCGCGATCCATGCGCGTCGACACGAGCCGCAGCAGCAGGCGCGCGTGCCGCGCCTCGGGCGAGTCGCCCGCGGCCTCGGCGCGCCGGGTCCACAGCTCCGCCTCGCGCGCCTTTCCGTGCGCGAGCAGGCTGCGCCCCAGTTGTCCCGCGTTCGCGCTGCGATCGGGGCCGTCGTACCCCGTGACGAGCTCCGTGAGCCGCCCGTACGGCCACATGGGTCCGTAGACCTTCGCGAGGTACGGATCGAACTTCGCGTAGCCGAGCAGATCGCGCGGCGCCGTGAATTCAATGAGCGCGTTGTCGTCCGTGTTGTCGGGCGAGCCCGCCGTGAACGACTCGAGCTCGTCGGGTCCCAGCAGCAGGTACGCGATGACGTCGTGGGGCGAGCTGAAGCCCGCGCGCTTCGCCTCGGCGCGCGTCGTGGGATCGGCAAACGCCTTTTGCAGCGTCGCGAGATCCAGCGTGATGGGCTCCTCGCTCGCGATGAGGATCGTGTCGGACGACAGATCCTCGGCCGCGAACACGTAGACGTAGGGGAACTCCTCGAGCAGCGTGCGGTAGATCGTCTTGATGTTCCACGGCGACATCTCGTACAGCTGCGCCCACTGGCAGAACAGGCCGTGCGCCGCGAGCCGTGACTTCACGTCACGAAAATATTCGCGCGTGAACAGGTTCGACACGCCCGTGAGCCACGGGTTCGACGGCTGGCTCACGAGGACGTCGAACTTGTCGCGCCGCTGCGTGAGGAAGTTTCGCCCGTCGCCGACGCGCGCCGTGACCTTCGGGTTCTCGAGCGGCCGGTGGTTGTCGTTGTCGAAGAAGTGCGACGCGCGGTAGATCGCCGGCTCGAGCTCGACGACCTCGAGCGACTTGATCGGGTACTGCGTGATGGCGCCCGCCGTGACGCCCGAGCCGAAGCCCACGAGCGCGACCTTGGGCGGCGCCTCGCCCTTGTACAGCAGCAGCGGCAGCAGGCCGACGACGATCTGGGTCGCCATGTCGCTGTCGTTGGAGGCGTCGACCTTGCCGTTGTTCTTGAGCGAGAAGGTCTTGCCCCACTGGTCGACGCTGACGGTCGTCGCCGTGCCGTCCTCGTAGAAGACGAGCTTGGGATCCTGCCAGGCCTTCTTGTGGATCTGGCGCGAGATGTACTCGCGCGCGATCGAGACGCGAAAGAAGCCCGACGAGAACGTCACGAGGTTCCAGCGCGGCAGCACGAGCCCGACGAGCGCGAGCACGATCGCCGCCGCGACGCCCGCCGTGCGCCGCGCGCGCGACAGGCCCGGCGCGACCGCCGCGAGCGCCGCCGCGACGAGGAGGCCGCCCAGGACGGACGCGTAGATCCCGCGCTGCAGGCCCAGCTTCGGCAGCACGAAGAAGCCCGAGAGGAACGACCCGACGATGGCGCCTATCGTGTTGAGCGCGTAGGCGTTGCCGATGTCGCGGCCCACGGATTCGAGGCGCGGCGCCGCGATCCGCACCGTGAGCGGGAAGACGCCGCCCATGAGGATCGTGGCGGGCAGCACCGTCACGCACGCGAGCACGAACTGGCACGTGAGGATCGTGTCGACGCCGAAGCTCGTCGACTTCAGGAGCCACGTGAACACGAACGGGATGCGATCGGTGCAGAGGTACGAGACGCCCACGGCCGTCGCGATGCCGAGGTGCAGCGCCGCGAGCCAGCGCACGGGGTGCGCCGTCCGCTGCGAGAGGCGCCCGAAGATGGCCGACCCGAGGCCGAGGCCGATGAGGAACGCGACGAGGATGATCGTGAACGAGAAGATCGACGACCCAATGAGCACGGCGAGCGCGCGCGTCCACATGACCTGCAGGGTCATGGCCGTCGCGCCCGAGACGATGAACGCCCCGAGGGCCACGCGGCGCGAGAGCGGGTCGACGACGGGCGCGGGCGGCAGCGCGGCCGATTCGATGCGGCCGTCGGCGGCGGCCTCGTCGAGCAGCGCTTCGAACGACGGCGTGCCCGCGGCTGGCGCCGCGATGAACCGCCGCGCGACGAGCACGGCGCCCGCGAGCGTGAGGTTGAACGCGGCCGCCGTGACGTTCGTCCAGCGCAGTCCGATCTGCGGCAGGAACACGAACCCTGCGAAGAACGATCCCGCGACGGCGCCGAACAGGTTCACCGAGTAGAGCGTCCCGATGCGCAGCCCCACGCGCCGCAGCTCCCACGGGTGCTGCACGAAGTGGCGCGCGAGGATGGGCAGCGTCGCGCCCATGAGCGTCGTCGGGATGATGAGCAGGCCCGCCGACGCCACGAAGCGCAGCACCGACAGCAGCGCGTAGCGATCGCCGAACGCCGACCACAGCCCGCGGTTGAGCGCTGGATAGAAAGAAACGATGACGGGCACGA
Organism: Polyangia bacterium; assembly: GCA_036271915.1. Taxonomy (GTDB): domain Bacteria; phylum Myxococcota_A; class Polyangia; order Fen-1088; family Fen-1088; genus DASZFV01. Next base: position 3,205 of record DATAZS010000321.1, on the reverse strand, counting down.
GCAGCGCGTACAGGCCCACGGACGCCTCGATGATCGCGTAGGCGCGCACGGGCGTCTTGAGGCGATCGGCGAACTTCCCCGCGAGGTACGACCCGAGGCCGAGGCCGCCCATGAAGGCCGTGAGCACGGTCGACACGGCGAGCGTCGTCGACCCGAAGACGAGGGTCAGCATCCGCGTCCAGAGCATCTCGAGGATGAGGCCCGAGGCGCCCGACAGGAAGAAACAGGCGAGGATGACGGCCCGCATCGCGCGGACTCTAACAGAGGAGGGCGCGTGATCGTCGTCCGCGCGTCGCGGGCCAAGTCCTGGTAGTTTCCGGGCAACCGGACGGGCGGCATGGCGGTCAAATCCGACAACTCGACGATGCTTGGCGTGTCCGTGATCGATGGGCTGGGAGCAGGATCCGCGGAGGGCGCGCGCGCCGATGAGGCGGCGCTCGTCGATGCCGTGCGGCGCGGCGCGCCAGGGAGCCGCGAGGCGATCTATCACCGGTACAAGCGGCGCGTGTTCGCGCTCGCCGTGCGCATCGTGGGCGTCGTCGACGCCGAAGAGGTCGCGCAGGAGGCGTTCATTCGTGTGTTCCGCGGGCTGCCGAAGTTTCGCGGCGACGCGGCGCTCGGCACGTGGATCTACCGGCTGGCCGTCAACGCGGCGCTGTCGCACCGCGCGCGGCGCGCCAACGCGCCCGCCGTCGATCACGAGGACGTCGCGTCCGCCGAGCGGGTGGTCGCCGCGACGCCCGAGGCGCGCGATCTCGCGCTGCGCAAGCAGCTCGAGCGCGCGCTTGCGCTCTTGCCCGTGGGGTATCGCACCGTGATCGTCCTGCACGACGTCGAGGGGCTCGAGCACGAGGAGGTCGCGAGCATCCTCGGCTGCCACGTGGGCACGTCGAAGTCGCAGCTGCACAAGGCGCGCGGCAAGCTGCGCGAGGTGCTGGCCGCGCAGGGGATCACGTCGGCCGAGCTCCTGGAGCGCGAATGACGGACGGCGCGCTCGTCTGCACGGCCGGGACGCCGTCGCCGTTCCCGTTGCACCGGCTGTCGGCGTTCGTCGACGGCGATCTGCCCGCGGCCGAGCTGCAGTCGGTGCGGCAGCACCTCGAGGGCTGCGCGGCGTGCGCGCGACAGGCCGACGAGCTCGCGGCGATGGCCCGCGCCGCGCGCGCGCTCGACGTGCCCGAGCCGCCGCCCACGTTGTGGCCCGCGATCGAGGGCGCGCTCGAGAGCCCCGTCACGCGGTGGCTGTCGTGGCGGCCGTTCGGCGTGGGCGTGCTCGCGGGGGCCGCGGCGGCCGCGGCGCTCGTGTTCGGCTGGGGCGTGCGACACGCGTCGCGCGTCGCCGCGCCCGTCGTCCAGGTGGCGGCGCTCCCGGCGGCGCAGGCGCCGCAGCCTTCACAACCTTCAAGCGACCCGCTGCTGGCCGAGGCCGAGCAGGAGTTCGCGAGCGCCGCGACGACGTACGAACGCTCGATCGAGAAGCTTCGCGGGCTGCTCGCGCACGAAGAGGGCCACTGGTCGCCCGAGATGCGCGCGCGCACCGACGAGCGCCTCGCGCGCCTCGACGACGCCATCGCGCGCTCGCGCGAGGCGGCGCGCCGCGCGCCCAGCGACAGCGAGGGCAACGAGCAGCTGTTCGCCGCCTATCAGCAGAAGCTCGCGTTCCTGACCGAGACCGTCCAGCGCGGCGGCGGGTGGGGACAGGGCGCACCGTGACGCGGTCTTTCCATTTGATGCCGCTGGCGATGCTCGCGACGTCGGTCGTCGCGGTCTCTCCCGCGCGCGCCGAGGGGCCCGACGCGGGCGCGATGTTCACCGACCGCCGCGAGATCGTCGTGCCCGCGCCTGCGGGCAGCGTCGAGGTCATGCGCATCGACAACCCCATGGGACGCGTCGAGATCCGTGGCGGCGCGCGATCGGACTCGATCCACGTCATCGCAGAGAAGCGCGCGTCGACGCCCGAGGCGCTCGCGCGCCTGCGCGTCCACTACGCGGCCTTCCAGAGCGGCGAGGTCCAGCTCGACACGCGCGTCGAGCTCGAGGGCCGCGAGCGCTCGGTGCCGCTCGGCGGCAGCGGCATCGATCTCGTCATCGAGGTGCCCGCCGACGTCGCCATCGAGGCCAAGACCTTCGGCGGCGACGTCACGGCGTCGGGCCTGCGGGCGGGCGCGCGGCTCGAGACGACGGGCGGCCGCATCGGCGTCAGCGACGTCCACGGCCGCGTCGTGACGCGTCAGCTGCGCGGCGGCCAGACGGTCGCGGGCGTCGACGGTGACGTCGAGCTCGACGGCGTCGAGGGCGACATGGATCTCAAGCGGCTCGAGGGCGGACGCGTCGACGCGCGCCTCGTCGACGGCAGCATCCGCGCCGACGACGTGCGCTCGACCTGGGTGCGGCTGCAGACGACCACGGGCGAGATCGTGCTCCTGGGCGCGATCCGGCCCGGCGCGCACTACGACCTGCGCAGCTACGCGGGCGACGTGCGCGTGCTGGCCGTGGGCGTCCCCGCGCCGTTCGCGCTGCGCGCGCGCGCGGCGTCGGGCGTCGAGTCGGCGTACGGGCTGCGCGGCGCGCGGCGGCAGGGCGAGTGGCTGTACGCCTCGTCTGCGGGTTCGGCCTCGCCGGCGCGCACGGCGCTGCTCGAGGTGTCGTCCGTCCTCGCCCGCGTCGTCATCCAGCCGCGCGGCGCCGCCGAGCTGCACTGACGCGCCTGCGGGCCGCGAGACCTGAGAAGAAACCCGACCAGAGACCCGAGAATCGACCCAAGAAACTGAAACGCGTTGATTTTCGCGTGAGTGCGGCGACAGCCCGCGCCAGAGGTGTTACTGTATCTGGCTAGGATCGATGCGGATCGGGATCTTCTCCGACACACACGCGAACATCGAGGCGCTCGAGGCGGTCATGAAGGCCCTCGACGCCGAGAAGGTCGACCAATATGTGTGTCTTGGCGACACTGTCGGGTACGGCGCGAGCCCGAATGAGTGCTGTGCGCTCGTGCGCTCGAAGGCGGCCCACACGATCCTCGGCAACCACGACGCCGCCGTCGCGGGCCGCATGGACTACTCGTACTACTACCACGCGGCGCGACACGCCCTCGACCTGCACGCGCGCCAGCTCAAGCCCGAGCACATGCAGTGGTTGAAGCAGCTGCCGTACGAGGTGCGGCAGGGCGACGTGCACTTCTGTCACGGCTCGCCGCTCAACATCG
>DATAZS010000320.1:0-5926 GCA_036271915.1 Polyangia bacterium | reverse complement strand
GGTTCAACGACCGCGCTCTCGGCACGTACTTCTACGATCTCACCGATCCGTACGTCCTCGACCGCTCGAAGAAGCTGGTCGGCCGCCTGCTCACGCGCCTCCTCGTGCGCCTCTTACGCCCCTGGAACGGCCGCGTACCCGCGCGCCTCGACTGGTTCGGCGGCCGCAACCTCACGCCCGTGTCGGCCACCGTCGAGCGCGCCGCCGCCGACGGGCGGCCGCTCTCCGATCACTCGGCGATCATCGTCGACGTCGCGGCGTAGCCGCTCGAATCAAGGCAGGAGCTCAGGTGGGTGACCGTCGCATCGCGCGCCGTCTTCATCGGGACGGCGGCGAAGTTTCCTCTGGAGCGATCGTCTGTGCAGGCAGAGGATGCGCGCCGCCTCCGAGATGTTTCCGCGAGAGTGAGTGAGCACCTTCTGGATGTAGTTCCACTCAGCGCGCGCGAGCGAGCCCGTGCTCTTGACGAAGCTCTCCAGCTCCCGCGCCTGCTGGCGCCGCCAAGCGTCTGGGTCCACGAGGTCGCCGCAATCGAGCGACTTGAGCCTGTAGTCGCAGAACCCCGCCTGAATGGCCCTCACGGCCTCGGCGACGGCCGGTCGCCGCGTCATCATGACCGCCGAGAGGTTCGGGTTCACGGTCCGCAAGCACTCGAACAGAGCGAACCCCGATCCGTCCAAGAGATCCCGCTCCACGACGAGGAAATCGGGAACGTGGACCGCGGCCAGCTGCGCGGCCTGCGCACAACCGGCGGCCGTCGCGACGGACCACCCTGCCTTGCCGAACTGCCGCGCGAACACCGTCTGCGCGATGCAGTCGTCGTCGACCAGAAGAACTGAAGGAAGCATCGTCTGCGTCAATTCATCCTCCTCTGTTAGCTCGGCCCTGGGCGCGATTCATTGCAACGCGTGGGCCGCGACGCGCCGAACCGCACGGCGCCCAAGGTCATCTCAGGCGCCGTGTTTCGCGTCGGCGCGGACGGCGTCTCGCGTCGGCGATCTCGCCGCGTGTGATCGGACACGATCGGACACGATCGGTGTCTGGCCGGTCAGAGCGTCGTGATCGCTCGGCTTACTTCGCGAGCTTCATGATCTTGCAGTCGCCGGTGCGCCAATAGATGTTCGTCGCGTCGGCGGCGAACTGGCTCGGCTTGTTCTGATCTGTTGCGATGATGACGGGCGTCGCGGGACCGCCTGCGTCGGCGGCAGCATCGCCAGCTCCCGCGTCTGCGAACGCCGGCGAGGACGTCGACAAGGGCACCTTCGCCACGTCGGTCCCCTGCGTGAACGCCGTTCCGGCGAAGAAGACGAGAGCGTCGCTGACGACGAAGCCCCCGATGGCGCTGTTGGCCGTCACGCTCGGGAACGACGGGTCTTTCTCCCCAGCGTCGACGGGCTTGGAGTAGATGACCTTGTCGGCGGCCCAAACGACGTTTCCATCAACGACGGCGATCGTGTCGGTCAGAAGATTCCCCTGCGAGACGGCGATGCGATCGGGCGCCCCCTGTTGCCGCGCCGGGCTCGTGTCTCCGAGGAGCCCGTCCTGCGTGCCGTCGAGCGCCTCGCGCGTGATGGCGTCGTGATCGAGCTCGGTTTGATAGAGGTCATACTGGTCGATCGCGAACGCGGCTGGTTTGCCGCGATCGGCCTGCGGCGACTGTCCGAGGAGGCTGGGCGTGACGCTCGGCATGACGCTCGGCGTGCCGCCCGCCGTGGGTACCTTGAGCGCCGACGTGTAGCGACCGAAGTACAAGAAACCGTTGGAGACGAGCAGAGCGTTGATTACGTTCTCGTTGCCGGCCACCTCGGTGGCCGTGCCCGGCTGGACGAGGACGGTGGGAGCGGCGTCGCCGCGGATCACCTTCTTCATGATCCTCTTACCGGCCTCGACCCAGTAGATCCACGTCCCGTCGACGGCGACCGGCCCAGGCATCTGCGCCGTCGCGATCACGGTCTTGGAACCACCGCTCGTCGAGACGCTGTTGACGGTACCAGCAACCTTCTCGGTCCAGAACAGCGAGCCTTCGAAGACGACGTAATTGAGGTTGATGACGTTGTCGCTGAGACACCCAGGCGCGTTCACGAGCATCGTCGGACCCGCGCCCGCGTCGGCGGCGGGTGTGACGGTCGGACGCCCGGGGAAATTGTCGCTGACGCAGCCCGAGAGTGCGAGGACAACAGCGGCGGCGGCGCCGGAGCGAAGCGCGCGCCTCACCACGTCCCCTGAAGCGAGAGTCCTGTCGGCTGCGGGACGATGCGCGCAGCGACTTCGTGGCCGGTCGGCGACGACACGCGCGACGACACGACGACGAGCGCCGCGCCCGCGACGAACGCGGCCCCTCCGATTCCGACCATCGTCCATCCGAGCTCGTTGCGCGTCCTCGCGTCGTCGTGCGCTTGCCTCGCCTGGTCGTACTTCGTCAGGTCGGACATCGTCACGGGCGACGCTGTCGTCGCAGCGACCGCGTTGGCTCTGGCGTCGTTGTCGGCGTACAGGCCGCTGAAAGCGAGCGCGGTGCCGGCGGCCACGGCGACGAGGCCGGCGCCCGCGACGACATAACCCAGCACGCGCCTTCCGTGGGAGGGATCGCGCGGCGACGACGCGACGACGGGCCAGGCGACGGCTGCCGCGAGGTGCACCTTGGGCGGAAACTCGAGCGCGACCTGCGTCGTCTCCGCTCCCGGAGCGTCCACATCTCGAAGCTGCGCGGGCAGCCCCGGCAGCAAAGCTTCAATCGTGTGCTTCCCCGCCCCGACGCGGACGGGAGTCGGAAGCGGTGAGTGCCCGACGAGGCGCCCGTCGATCCGAACCTCCGCGCCGTCGACGGAGGTCCGGATCGCGATCGTCGCGATGCGCGGACGTTGCTCGTCGATCTCGCGCCGCACCTCGTCCTTGCGCTCCGTCGCGATCTGGTCGCCACCCTGCGCGAGGTAGGCTCGGTAGGCGTCGACCGCCTCGACGGGTTGGCCGAGCGCCACCCTGACCCTGCCGATGTTGTAGAGGACCTTGAAGTCGGGCCACAGATCGTACGCGCGCTGGAACTCCTCGGCCGCTTCACCGAAGCGCTGCGCGCTCGTGGCCGCGAGCCCCTTGTCGAAGTGCGCGCGCGCGGCGACCCGCGCGTCGTCGACGTCGGTCGACGGCTTGTCGCTCGCGACGGCCGGAGGAGAGAAGCCCAGCCGCAACCCGATCGCGAGGAAGACGACGACGGAAAAGCCGGTGGTTCTCAATAGGGATTTGGATCGAGTTTGAAGGGAGGTTTGGCCGCTTCGACGGGCGCGCTCGCGCTGCCGGAGACCGTCGTCGGCATGGACGCGCGACTCGCGAGACCATGGGAGCGGCTCCGCGCTCGAGTCGAAGTGACGGCTATGGATCGTCCGGACTGTTCGGACACCTTGGCTGTCGGCGGATCGATCGCGAAATCAGGCGTCGGCGTCGCGCGAGGGACCGGCGGCGGCTCGACGCGCGCCTCGGGCGCCGCTGGCGAAGCGGCGAGAGACGGCGACGGCTGAACGACCTTCGGCCGCGTGATGATGAAGGCTGCCACGGCGACGACCGCCGCGACCGCAAGGACCGTTCCAAGCCTCCGGCCCGCGCGCGGCCCGCGCGCCTGCGCCGGTCGCGCGGCCGTCACGGGCGTGGGCATCGTGACGCCGCCGTCCTGCGACCGATTGCGGAGCAGGATCGCGGGCGCGGCGAAGGGCGCGAGCGCGTCCGCCAGCTCCCGAATCGTCGCGAAGCGACGCGCGACGTCCTTCTCCATCGCTTTCGCGACGACGGCCGCGAGCCCCGCCGGAAGGCCTGGCCGCAGGGTCTCGAGCTCGACGGGCGCCACGCTGAAGATCTGATGCACGACGTTGAGCGGCTGCTCACCGTCGAACGGCCTGCGACCGCCGAGCAGCTCGTACAGCACGACGCCGAGCGACCACACGTCGGTTCGAGGATCGACGTCGGCCGCGCCGCGCGCCTGCTCGGGCGACATATAATGAGTCGTTCCGAAGGTCGAACCGGTCCCCGTCGCGGCCTCCCCGTCCACGGGGCGCAGCTTCGCGATGCCGAAATCGAGCACCTTGATCTGATCGCTGCCGTCCCCGGCGTCGGTCACGAAGAGGTTCGCCGGCTTGAGGTCGCGGTGAATGATCCCCGCGGCGTGCGCGACGGCGACGCCACGGCACGCTTGCAGCACGATGTCGACCGCTCGCGGCGCGGGGAGCGGCCCGCTCTGACGCAGCAACCGCGCGCAGTCCTCTCCCTGCAAATACTCCATGACGAGATAGGGAGCTCCGTCCACGGCGCGGCCGAGATCCAGGACGGCGACGAGGTTCGGGTGCTCGAGGGCGCCGGCGGCCATCGCCTCGTTGTCGAAGCGGCGCAAGATCTCCGGACGCGCGGCGAGCTCGGGCAGCAAAAATTTCATCGCCACGCGGCGCGTGAGCCGCGTGTGTCGCGCCTCGTACACCGTGCCCATGCCGCCCCTGCCCAGCAAGCGCACGATCGTGTAGCGATCGATCTGTGCGCCGAGGCGCAGGTCTCGAGCGTCACCGGCGGCACCATCGGAGAGCAACTCCGTGTCTCCGGTTTCGATCACGACTGGCTTGCCAGATCCTCGAGCGAGAACTCGGGATGAGCCAGGAGAAGACGGTAGGCACGCCCACGACTGACGCCGATGGCACGCGCGGCCTTCGCGACGCTGCGGTCATTTGCGCGCAACGCCTCGACGAGCGCCGCGAACTCCCACGCGTCGTCGACGCTGCGCCGCGCGCGGCCTTCGTCGCCCGCGATCCGATCCGACGGCGCCGTCGGGATCGCTTGAGGACTGTCGCGCGCCGCCGGCCCGAAGCCCTCGGGCAAGTGCGACCGCTTGAGGATCCCCTCGTGCCCGTGCAGCACGAGCAGCTTGCGCGCAAGCGTCTGCAGCTCGCGCACGTTGAGAGGCCAATCGTGCAGGCAGAGGGCTTCGACGAGCTTCGCGTCCAGCTCGGGCGTCCGCCCGCCCGCCTGCTCGCGCAGGAACTGCTGGAACAGCGGCGTGATCTCGTCGCGGCGTTCGCGCAGCGGCGGCAGCACGATCGTCAATCCATCGAGGCGCGCCCGCAGATCGGCGCGAAAGCGTCCCGCGGCGACGGCGTTCGAGAGCGGCTCCTGCGCTGCGGCGACGATGCGGACGTCGACGGCCACGGGCGTCGTCTCGCCGAGCGCCTGCACCTCACGTTGCTGCAGCACACGCAGCAGCTTCGGCTGCACGTCTCCGGGCAACTCCAACACCTCGTCGAGGAACAGCGTCCCGCCGTGGGCGGCCCGAAAGAGCCCTGGGCTCGCGCGGTCGGCGCCCGTGAAAGCGCCGCGCCGATAACCAAACAGCTCCGCCTCCGCGAGGTGGGCCGGCAACGCCGCGCAGTTGATGGCGACGAAGGGGCCGGTCCTGCCGCTCCATTGGTGAACGGCGCGCGCGAGCCCCTCTTTCCCCGTGCCTGTCTCGCCTTGAAGGACGACCGCGAGATCGCCCACGGCCGCGCGCAGCGGAGCGATCGCCGACAGCAACGTCGGCCCCCCGCGCCAACCAGAGACGATCTCCGTGAGGCCCGCCTTGTCTTCGTCCGCGACGGCGATCCCGATCCACTCACCGCAGCGCACGACGGCGCCCAGCGCGAGGGGCGCGTCGGACGTTCGAATCCCGTCAACAAAGACGCCGTTGCGGCTGTTCAGATCGCGGACCGCCAGCATCGGGCCGTCGACGCGGATCTCGGCGTGGCGACGCGAGATCTCGGTCCCGTCGAGCACCGAGTCGCACGTCTCGTCGCGACCGACGACCCGGACGCCCATCGCCACGAGCGTGGAGGTCGCGCGCGGAAAAACCCACCGAATCTGTCGTGCGCGCCGCCCGAAGCGATCAGGACCGGTCGTAGGTGGCGGATCAATTGTTGGT
>DATAZS010000319.1:0-6545 GCA_036271915.1 Polyangia bacterium | reverse complement strand
GCGATGTGGGCCGCCTCGTCCGTGAGCGGTCCCGTCTCCGGCGCGAGCAGGCCCGCGACGACGCGCGTGAGCAGCGCGCGTCGCGCGACGCCGGCGGGCGTCTCACGATCGGGGGGCACGTCGCGCGCCGCGACGCGGATGAGGCGCGCCACCTCGAGATCGCCGTGCTCCTCGACCAGGGTCGGGAGCGCCTCCATGACGATGGCGCTGCGCGCGTCGTCGCCCAGCGCGGCAAGCGTCATGAGCGCTCCGTCGACGCGCACGTCGAAGGCGCCGCGCGCGCCGGCCCGCGCGAACACCTCGGCCTCGTCGAGTCGGCCCGTGCGTCGGTTGCGCGCCTCGGCCCGCCCCGCGAGCGTGTGGGGCGCGGATGCGCGGCGCTCGAACGCGACGGCGTAGCCGGGCGCCTCGGGCGCGCCGCCCGTGACGAGCGCCGACAGCGCGGCGCGGCCCATGGCGCGCGCGGGCGTCACGCGATCGCCTGTGACGCGCGCGAAGACGTCGGCGCCCGTGCCGTCCTCGGCGCGGTTGCTCTTGCCCTCGGCGAGCGCCGCGAGCACGTCGCGCGTCGGTGGCTTGCCGCCCGCCTGCTCCATGAGATCGAGCGCGTGCGCCGCCATGCGGATGACGAGCGAGCCCTCGAGGCCCGCGATGTCGTCGAAGAACCAGCCGCAGCTCGCGTACATGAGGATCGTGGCGCGCTGAAGCTCGAGCAGGAGCCGCGCGCGATCGCGCGCCGCCGCGCCGCCCGCGGCGAGCGCTGGCGTGCCGAACGCCGCGAGCGCGGCGTCGCGCTCCTCGATCGACGCGTCGACGACCTCGCCGTACGCGTCGCGCGCGCCCCACGGATCGACGAGCAGCTCCGACGCCGCGTCTTCATAGAAGGAGGCGGCCGCGTCACGCACGAGATCGAGGGCGTGGCGCAGCGGCCCGCGCCACTTCTGCGTCCAGCCCGCGGCCGTACCGAAGTTGCAGCCGCAGTCGCGCTGCCAGCGACCGAGGCCGTGCGCGCAGCTCCACGCCGTGCCCTCGCCGCCCGGCCCCGCCGCGAGCTCGAGCTCCCACGTCGGCGCATTGCGCTCGAGGTACGCCGCGAGGTTCGTGACCTCGATGCCCCGGCGCGCGGCCTCCGAATGCGTCGCGTAGGCGAGCGTGAGGTCGGCGAACTTCTTGTGGTGGCCCCACAGCTCGCCGTCGGACGCGCACAGCACGAGGCGCGTCCCCGCGGCGCGCGAGCGCTCGGCCGACGCCTCGACCGACTTGAGCAGCGCGCCCGAGCTGCCTGATTCTTCACCGAACGCGACCGCGCGGGAGATGGGCCCGTCGAACACGCCGATCGCGATGCGCCGCCCCGAGCCGTCGCCGTGCGACCAGTAGTACGCGCGGCCCGTGTCGACGGTGTCGCGATCGACCTTCGTGAAAACTTTTTCGCCCGGCGTGCGCACGCCCACGATCTGCTCGGGCGCGAGGATCGTGAACGTCACGCCGAGCTCGATGAGCGTCTCGAGCGTCGCGGGCGACACGGCCGTCTCGGGCAGCCACAGCCCGTCGGCCGCGCGGCCGAAGCGCCGCTCGAAGTCGGACAGGCCCCACAGAAGCTGCGTGCGCCGATCGGCGGCGCTCAGCAACGGCACGATGGGGTGCGCGTACGCCTGCGCGATGGCGCCGCCCTTGCCGAGGCGCACGTGCTGCTCGCCGTCGGCGGCGCGCAGCCGCGCGCCGACCTCGGGATCGTGCCGCCCCACCCAGCGCGCGAGCGTCGGGCCGAAGTTGAAAGACAGGCGCGCGTAGTTGTTGACGATGGCGGCGATGTGGCCCGCGCCGTCGTGGATGCGCGCGAAGGCGTTCGCGCGGTACGACTCGGCGTGGATGCGCGCATTCCAGTCGTGATACGGCGCGGCCGACGGCTCGCGCGACATCTCGTCCGTCCACGGGTTCTCGCGCGGCGGTTGATAGAAGTGTCCGTGGACGACGAGCGAGATCGGGAGCGTCACGCCCCCGAAGGTATCGCGCCGACGGTCAACGCCGCGTCAGAAATTGCGCGAGCGGGTCAAAAGCGTGTCGCGCGCTTTTTGAACGACCGTCACGCCACCTTCGCTCACGGTGTGCCTGAGGGCGTCGCGCGCGAGGTCGTGGCCGATGTGATCGCCGGGCGCGATGCGCACGTTCTTGTCGACGATGCCGCGGTGGATGCGCGCGCCGCGGCCCACGTAGACGTTGTCGAACAGGATCGAGTCGCGCACCTCGGCGCCCGCGTCGACGAACACGTTGCGGCCCAGCACCGAGTCCTTGACGAACCCGCCCGCGACGATGCAGCCGCCCGAGAGCACGGACTGGATGGCCACGCCGCGCCGGCTGTCGTCGTCGAAGACCAGCTTCGCGGGCGGATCGGGGTAGTTCGCCGTGATGATGGGCCAGTCCCAGTTGTACAGGTTGAGGCTCGGCACGACGTTCTTGAGGTCCATGTTGGCCTCGTAGTACGCGTCGATCGTGCCGACGTCTCGCCAGTAGGCGTTCTCGACCTCGTCGGACACGCCGCGGATGCGGTTGTTGCCGAAGTTGTAGGCGAACACGCGCCCCGTCTTCAGCATCGACGGCAGGATGTCGCGCCCGAAGTCGTGGTGCGACTCCTTCTCGGCGTCGGCGCGCAGCTCCTCGACGAGCGGCCCGGGCGCGAACACGTAGTTGCCCATCGACCCGAGGCAGTGGTCGGGATCGCCCGGGATCGTGACCGGATCCTTCTCGGGCTTCTCTTGGAAGCCGACGACGCGGCCCTCGGCGTCGACCTGCACGATGCCGAACTGGTTGGCCTCGGACTTCTTGATGGGCAGGCACGCGATCGTCGCGACGGCCTTCTTCTGGAAGTGAAACTCCGTCATCTGACGGATGTTCATCTTGTAGATGTGGTCGGCGCCGAAGACGAGCACGGCGTCGCCGCGGAACTCTTCGATGAGGTGCAGGTTCTGGAAGACCGAGTCGGCCGTGCCGCGGTACCACGACTCGCCCATGCGCATCTGCGCGGGGACCACAGAAACGAAGGCGTCGAACATGCCCCGCGCGCCCCAGGTCCGCTGCACGTGCTCCGCGAGCGACTGCGACTTGTACTGCGTGAGCACGTAAACCGAGCGGATGCCCGAGTTCGCGAGGTTCGACAGCACGAAGTCGATGATGCGATAGCGGCCGCCGAAGGGAACGGCGGGCTTCGCGCGATCGCGCGTGAGGGGGAAGAGCCGCGAACCTTTTCCGCCCGCCATGACGAGCGCGATGAACCTCTGCTGTCCGTCCATTTGGTGGGGCGCCACTATAAACGCTTTTTTGGTTATAGTGGCCGGCCATGACCATGTCCGAGAAGCTTCTTCAACAACTGTCCGAGCTGTCGCGCAACCTGTGGTGGGCCTGGAACCCGCAGATCATCAAATTGTTTCGAGACCTCGACCCCGAGGCCTTCCGCGCGTCCAACCACAACCCCATCGCGACCCTGGCCAGCTTTTCGCCCGAGCGCCTCGCGGCCCTCGGCGAGGACGCGACCCTCCGCGCGCGCGTCGACGCCGCCCACCGCGAGCTGCGCGACTACCTCGGCGCGACGAAGACGTGGGCGTCGACGCACGCCGGGCCGCTGCGCGTACGGCCGGTCGCGTATTTCTCGGCCGAGTTCGGCATCCACGAGTCGCTGCCCATCTACAGCGGCGGCCTGGGCGTGCTCGCGGGCGACCACCTGAAGAGCGCGTCCGATCTCGGCCTGCCGCTCGTCGCCGTCGGCCTCTTCTATCGCGAGTCCTACTTCCGCCAGCGCATCGACCGCGAGGGCTGGCAGCACGCCGAGTACGTGCGCTCGCCCGCCGAAATGCTGCCCGCGAAGCCGGCGCTGACACCGCAGGGCACACCGATCGTCATCGAGGTGCCGCTGTCGCGCGAGGTCCTGCGCGCGCAGGTGTGGGAGATCGCCGTGGGCCGAAACCGCCTGCTGCTGCTCGACACCGACGTCGACGGCAACTCGGAGGAGAATCGCCAGCTGGCGGCGCGCCTGTACTTCGGCGACCAGCGCGTGCGCATCCGCCAGGAGCTGCTGCTGGGCGTGGGCGGCGTGCGCGCGCTCCGCGCGGCCGGCGTCAACTGGGGCGGCCTGCACCTCAACGAGGGTCACAGCGCCTTCGCGACGCTCGAGTACACGCGCCTGCTCATGGAGCAGACGGGCGCCGACTTCCGCACCTGCGCGCAAGAGGTCGCGCAGAGCACGGTCTTCACGACGCACACACCCGTGGATGCCGGCCACGATCGCTTCCCGCCCGAGCTCGTCGACGATCACCTCGAGCCGCTGCGCCGCTCGCTGGGCCTGTCGCAGCAGGACTTCCTCGGCCTCGGCCGCATCCGCCCCGAGGATCACCGCGAGGCGCTGTGCATGACGGTGCTCGCGTTCAAGATGTCGCGCTACGCGAACGGCGTCTCGGCGCTGCACGGCCGCGTGACGCGCAAGTCGTGGCAGGTGCTGTGGCCGCATCACAGAGAGGACGAGGTCCCCGTTGGTCACATCACGAACGGCGTACACGTCCGGACCTGGCTAGCGCCCGCGATGCAGGATCTGTACAACCGCCACATCGGCGCCGACTGGCGCGATCATCTGTCCGACCCGGCGAGCTGGTCGCGCATCGACGGCGCGCCCGACGCCGAGCTGTGGGAAACGCACCGCATGCTCAAGGCGGCGCTCGTGCGCTTCGTGCGCCGGAAAGTCGTCGAGCAGCGCGTGCGCGCCGGGCACTCCGAAGAGATCGTCAACGCCGCGCGCACGGCCCTCGATCCCGAGGCGCTCACGATCGGCTTCGCGCGCCGCTTCGCGACCTACAAGCGCGCGAGCCTCATCTTCAGCGACCTGCCGCGCCTCAAGAAGCTGCTCACCGATCCCAAGCGCCCCGTGCAGCTCGTGATCTCGGGCAAGGCGCACCCCGCCGATCGCCCGGGGCAAGAGGTGCTCCGTCACGTCCAAGAGGTCACCTTCAACTCCGAGCTGCGCGATCGCGTGATCTTCATCGAGGACTACGACATCAACGTCGGGCGGCACCTCGTGCAGGGCGTCGACGTGTGGCTCAACAACCCGCGCCGGCCGCAGGAGGCGAGCGGCACGAGCGGACAGAAGGTGCTGCTCAACGGCGGCCTCAACTTCTCCGTGCTCGACGGTTGGTGGGGCGAGGCCTACGACGGGCTCAACGGCTTCGCGATCGGCGACGGCATCACGCACGTCAACCACGACGAGCAGGATCGCCGCGACTCGGCGTCGCTCTACGAGACGCTCGAGAACGTCATCGTCCCGCTCTACTACGATCGCGACGATCACGGCGTGCCGCGCGGCTGGGTCGAGCGCATGAAGCGCACGATCCGCACGCTCGGGTGGCGCTTCAACACCGATCGCATGGTCATCGACTACACGCGCGAGTGCTACATGCCCGCGGCCGGCGCGCAGAGCTGCGCGATGCCCAAGTAAGCGACGGGCAGTTTTCTCCGGGAAAACCCGCGAAAACCGCGGATGTCACGAAGGTGGCGCGTCGTCGATCTGACGCGCCACCGGTTTTTTTCTGACGCTGCTCAACCCGCGTCAGGGGCCCGTCGATGCACGGGTCATGCGAGCGATCCGATCGTCGAAGCCGTGGCGCAAGACCCCGTGGCGCGTGCGCGCCGTGCAGTTGGCCCTCGCTCTCGCGGGCGTGGGCCTCACGGCGATCGCCGCCGCCGCCATCGGCGTCAGCACGAAGGCCGAGAGCGAAGGCGCGATGACCGCCGCGATCGTCGCGCAGCAGATCGCCGAGGGCCAGACCGATCCGTCCCCGGGGCTCCCGTCGCCGTCGACGCCTCCCGGCGAGAGCGCGACGCGCGAAAAGATCCTGCAGGAGGCCACGACGTACGAGGCCGAGATGAAGCAGTCCGTCGGGCACACCGACCAGCTGCGCCTCGAGGCCTATCACGACAAAGACATCATTCGCATGAACTTCATCGAGAGCAAGCTCGTCGACATGCGACAGATCATGCAGATCGCGCAGCCGTCGTTCGTCTCGATCCGTCAGCCAGGACAAGATCTGTTCGTCATGCGCGCGAAGCTCAGCACGATCCGCCAGGGCTGGGAGCGCATCAAAGAAGAGCTCGCCGAAGCGGAGACGGCGGAGAATGACTCGGTCGACCAGGTGACGGCCGTGGGCTCCGCGAACGCCGAGTCGGGTTCGTCGACCGGCGTCACCGACCCGACGTTGCCGGCAGGCCCGACGATCGAAGTCGAGCGCCCGTCAGCCGCCAGCCCATATCGGTAGCGGGGCCGCGGCGCGCGCCGTCCGCGACGCGCCGTTGAGTTAGTCTGCGGGCGATGTACGAGCCGATCGCGACCTTCCTGCTGCGGGCGCCGCTGCTGCCCGAACAGGAGTGGCGTCGCGGTCGCGCCGCGCTCGCGGCGAGCCGGTGGGGCGCAGACGCAGTCGCGCTCGCGAGCGCACGCCTCACGGCGGCCGGTGACACGCCCGCGCGGCGGCGCGCGCTCGATCGCTACGCGCGCCGCGCGGCGCTGC
>DATAZS010000318.1:0-14549 GCA_036271915.1 Polyangia bacterium | reverse complement strand
GAGGCGGCGCCCGCGCCCAAGAAGAAGCACAAGAAGAACAAGAAGTCGGACGACGACGACAACAACAACGGCGACGGTTCGGACGACTCGGGTGGCGGGAAGCAGAGCGGGAGCGGCGACTCCGACGAGTGACGACGAGCGCGGGACGGGCCAGCGCCAGCCCCGCGCGATCGTTCACCTCGACATGGACGCGTTCTACGCGTCCGTCGAGCAGCGCGACGATCCGAAGCTGCGTGGTCGGCCCGTCATCGTAGGCGGCCACGCCCAGCGTGGCGTCGTGCTCGCGGCCTCGTACGAGGTGCGTCCCTTCGGCGTGCGCAGCGCGATGCCCATGGCGCGCGCGCTGCGCCTCGCGCCCGACGCCGTCGTCGTGCCGCCGCGCATGCACGCCTACGCCGACGCGAGCGAGCGCGTGTTCGACATCCTCCACTCGGTGACCCCGCTCGTCGAGGCGCTGTCCCTCGACGAGGCCTTCCTCGACGTCACGGCGTCGGCGAGGTTGTTCGGGACGGCGGCGGAGATCGCGGCGCTATTGCGGCGGCGCATCGCCGAGGAGCTCGCCCTGCCCTCCTCGTGTGGCATCGCCGACGTGAAGTTCGTGGCCAAGATCGCGTCCGACCTCGCCAAGCCGAACGGCCAGCTCGAGGTCGCGCCAGGCACGGGCGCCGCGTTCCTCGCGCCGCTGCCCATCGCGCGCCTGTGGGGCGTCGGGCCCAAGAGCGAGGCGCGGCTCAAGGTGCTCGGCTTTCACGTCATCGGCGATCTGGCGCGCGTCGAGCCCGCGTACCTCGAGCGCAAGCTGGGCGTCGCGTCGGGGCGGCACCTGTCGGACCTGAGCCGCGGCATCGATCCGCGCTCGGTCGTCCCCGATCGTGAGGCGAAGAGCATCGGCGCCGAGGAGACCTTCAACGAAGATCTCGCGGGCGCCTTAGCGCTGCGGCCGCACCTGCACGCGCAGGCGCTGCGCGTCGGGCGCCGGCTGCGGCGCTCGGGCCTGCGCGCGCGCGGCGTCCATCTCAAGCTCAAGCTGT
Source organism: Polyangia bacterium (assembly GCA_036271915.1). Classification (GTDB taxonomy): domain Bacteria; phylum Myxococcota_A; class Polyangia; order Fen-1088; family Fen-1088; genus DASZFV01. Next base: position 13,518 of record DATAZS010000318.1, on the reverse strand, counting down.
CCGACTTCACGATCGTGACGCGCCAGACGACGTTCGACGTCGCGACGGACGACGGCCAGGCGCTCTATCGCGCGGTCTCCGAGCTGCTCGACAAGAACCTGCCTACCCTCCCCGTTCGCCTCACAGGCGTGTCGGCGCAGGGGCTCGAGGCCGCCACGGCCGTGCAGACGTCGCTGCTCGCGCCCAAGCCCACGCCGCGCGACGCGCTCAACCGCGCGCTCGACGCCATCACGACGCGCTTCGGTACGGGCGCCGTCACGACGGGAGATCTCGCGGACGTCGAGCGCGACCAACGCGACCAACGCGACCAACGCGACCAACGCGACGACGACCGCGAGCGCTGACCTCTCAGTCGGCGCGGCCGAAGCGCGCCACCGAGAACGGCGCGAGATCGATCTCGCTGACGCCCGTGGCGACGAGCGACGCGATGGCGTCGGCCGTCACGGGCGCGAGGAGGATGCCGTTGCGGAAGTGGCCCGTCGCGAGGACGAGGCCGCGCACGGGCGTCTGGCCGAGCACGGGCAGGTGATCCTCGGTGTATGGGCGGAAGTTCGACCAGCTGCCCGTGACGGGCGCGTCGGCGAGCGCGGGCACGAGCGTCGCGGCGAGGCCCAGGATCTGCGCGAGGCCACCCACGGTGACCTCCTTGCGGAAGCCGGCCATCTCGACGGTGCTGCCCGCGATCACCGTGCCGTCGCGGCGCGGGACGAGGTAGCCGCGTCCGTGCACGGAGATCACGTGGCGGAACAGCGGCGGCCGCGTCTCGATCGACACGAGCTGGCCGCGCGCGGGGCGCACGACGGTCGACGGCACGCCCGCCCCTTCGATGAGGCCCGACCAGCTGCCGGCGGCGACGACGACGGCGCCCGCGGCGAGGACCTCGCCGTCGAGCTCGACGCCCTGGGCGACGCCGCCTTTGACGACGACGCGGCGGACGTAACGGCCTTGCAGGAAGCGCGCGCCCGCGTGGGCCGCCGCCTGCGACAGCGCGCGCGCGAGCTCACGCGCGCTCACCTGCGCGTCGTCGGTGAAGCGCAGCGCGGCGCGCACGTCGGGGCCGATGTTGGGCTCGATCGCGCGCAGCGCCTCGGGTGACAGCGGCTCGACGCGCAGGCCCCGCGACATCTGCCACGCGCGGCGCGCCGTGAGCTCGGCCGCGCCCGCGCCGTCGAGCGCGACGGCGAGCACGCCCGACTTCTCGTAGCCGATGTCGATGCCCGTCGTGTCGCGGAGCTCGGCGGCGAGCGCCGGATACAGCGCGCGGCTGCGCAAGCCCAGGTCGAGCAGCGGCCCGGGCGCGTCGGCCTCCATCTGCGGGCCCAGGATGCCCGCGGCGGCGCTCGACGCCTCGGCGCCCGGGATGCCGCGCTCGATGACGGTGACGGCGAGCCCGCGCGAAGCGAGGCGCAGCGCGACGGCGCACCCCATGACGCCGGCGCCGACGATGACGACGTCGACGACATCTGAAACGCCGTGCCCCGTGCTGCTCATGTGACTCCTAGATGCCGTCGGTCGGCGCGGCCGTGCGCTGCAACTTGCCGTCGAGCGACTTCGACGTCCACACCTGATTGGCGGCGTCGACGATGAGCGCCGCGCAGTCCGGGTAGGACGCGACGAGGGCGAGCCCCTTCTTGGGCCCGAGGATGAACACCGAGTCGTCGAGCGCGTCGGCGAGGAACGCCGAGGGCGCGAAGATCGTGACCTCGCGCGAAGCCGTCGCCGGGTAACCGGTCTTCGGATCGATGATGTGGTGATACCGCCGGCCGCCGACGATGAACGACCGCTCGTAGTCGCCCGCCGTCGAGAACGCGTGGTCGTGGATCGCCATGCGCGCGATGATGTCCTTCGGACCGCCGCGCGGATCGCGCACGCCCACCATCCAGCTCGTCGGACCCTTGCTGCCCGCGACGAACAGGTCGCCGCCCGCCTGCACCATGAAGTCCGAGAAGCCGGCCGCGCGCAGCACGGCGGCGCACTTGTCGACGGCATAACCCTTGGCGATGCCGCCCAGACCGAGCCGCATCTCGGGGCGTCGCAGCTTCACCGTGCGCGCCGCGTGGTTGACGACGACGTCGCGCCAGTTGATGAGCTTGCGCCGCCGCTCGATCTCCTCGGGCGCCGGCACCGTCGGATCGAGATCCTCGTCGAACTTCCAGATGCCACGCATGGCGGCGAACGTGATGTCGAACGCACCCTCGGAGCGCTTCGACATCTCGATCGACTTCTCGATGACGGCCAACGTCTCGTCGCTGACCCTCACGGGCGCCTTGCCGGCCGCCTTGTTGATGCGCACGACGTCGCTCGGCGCCCACTCGGGGCGCTCCCAGTCCGTCATGAGGCGCTCGATGCGCTCGATCTCGGTGTCGGCCGCGGCGAAGGCCTCCTCGGCGCGGACGGCGTCGGCCGTCCAGATCGTGAAGGTCGCCGTCGTGCCCATGGCGCCGTACGTGCGCGACATGGCGCGCGGCGGAGCGGCGGGAGCGCCCGCATCGGCGAGCGCGAGCATGAGCACGAGCAATTTGGACGCGGCGGCAATCACGATGGCGGCAACCATAGCACCAGCCTTCGGGGCCGGTGTTAGACTGCGCGGGTATGAGCTCGACGACGGTGATCGGCCGCGTGCGTGCGACCGTCCTCCTGCGAAATGGTGACGGCGGCGACGCGCGGGTCGTCACGGTGTCGTGGGCAAGCGACCGGAGCTACCCGCGCACGCGCGGCGTCGGCGTGGCGTTCGAGCTGGAGGCGGGCGACGGCGCCGTGCTGCGCGTCGCGCCCTTCGAGGCGCTCGTAACGCTGCCCGTGCGGCGCACCGTCGCGCGCGACGGCGTGCGGCGTGAGGACGCGTGGATCGCGGTCACGGACGAGCTCACGATCGAAGGCCAGCTCGACGTCACGGGCGCGGAGCCCACGATCCACGCGCGGCGCATCTCGCTCGACGGGATCGACGCGAACGCGCGAATTCGGTTGCCGCCGGGCGCGCTCGCGGCCGGGGACGTCGAGCGCGCGAGCGCGCCGGCGGCGCCGACTGAAGCGCCCGACGTGCCCGCGGCCGACGCCGCTGCCGAGCCGGCGCTCGCGCGGCGTCCCAAGAAGAAGCGCCCCGACTCGTCGGGCACGCCGACGCCCATTCAGTAGCGGCTACGCGGCGAGCGAACGCGCGAGCGCGTCGCCGCGGACGCCCGCGCCCGCGATCGTCACGGTGCGCGCGCCGTCGGCATCTATGGCGAGCACGAGCTCGAGGCGGTCGGCGGGCGCGGCGTCCGGGAACCGATCGAGCCACTCGATGGCGACGGCCGCGCGATCGAACGCGTCGTCGAGGCCGAGCTCGAGGAGCTCGGCGCGGTTCACGATGCGGTACAGATCGGCGTGCACGAGCGGCACGCGGCCCGGGTGCTCGTTGACGAGCGCGAAGGTCGGGCTCGCGACGTGACGCTCGGGCGCGACGCCCGCGCCGCGAGCGAGCCCCTGCACGAACGTCGTCTTGCCCGCGCCGAGCGGCCCCGCGAGCGACACGACGTCGCCCGGTTGCAGTGCGCGCCCGAGCCGCTCGCCGAGGGCCTGCATGGCCTCGGCGGTCGCGGCGCGGACGGTGAAGGGCGCGCTCACGACCTCAGATCTTGATCTTCTCGAAGTGGACGAGGTCGGAGAAGGCCTGGAAGCGCTCGCGGATCTGCGCGAGGTCGAGCCGCTTGAAGCGATCGAGGCTGAAGTCCTCGACCGAGAACGACGCGAGCACCGAGCCCATGATCATGGCCGTGCGGATCGTCGCGGGGCTCGTGTCGCCCTCGTGCGCGAGCCAGCCCATGAAGCCGCCGCCGAACGAGTCGCCCGCGCCCGTCGGATCGACGACGTTCTCGATGGGGAACGCCGGCGCCGCGAAGACGCCGCCCTCGTGGAACAGCAGCGCGCCCGCGTCGCCGCGCTTGATGACGACGGCCGACGGTCCGAGCTTGCGGATGGCGCGCGCCGCGGCCGGCAGGTTCGCCTCGCCCGACAGCTCGCGCGCCTCCTCGTCGTTGAGCAGCAGCATGTCGACGCGCTGGAGCAGCTTGAGGAGCGCGTCGCGCTTGCCGCCGATCCAAAAGTTCATCGTGTCGCACGCCACGAACTTCGATTGCTGCGCCTGCTCGAGCACGGACAGCTGCAGCACGGGATCGATGTTGGCGAGGAACACGTACTCCGAGCTCTGCCACGCGGGCGGCAGCTTGGGCTGGAAGTCCTGGAAGACGTTGAGCTGCGTGTCGAGCGTCGTGCGCGTCGAGAAGTCCTTCGCGTAGACGCCCGACCAGCGGAACGTGCGTCCCGCCACGCGCTCGAGGCCCGCGAGATCGACGTTGTGCTCCTCGAGCAGCTTGGTGTGCTCGGCGGGGAAATCGGTGCCGACGACGGCCGTGAGGCGCACGGGCGCGAGAAACGACGCGGCGATCGAGAAGTACGAAGCCGCACCCCCGAGCACGTCGGTGCGCTTCCCGGCGCGCGTCTCGACGGTGTCGAGGCCCACCGAACCGACGACGAGCAGTGACGACTTGGCGTTTCCAGCGGCTGCGCTCACAGATACCTCCCGAAGAGCACCTTCAGCCGTTCCTTCGCAGACGCGGGGATGGCCTCGGGCGCGGTCATGATGGCGTGCGCCGCGGACTGCCCGCAAGCGCACGATGGCGTCCCCAGAACCTGCGGGAGCGCACGTCGGATGATGTCGCGCGCGTGCGCGACGTTGGCGAGCAGAACCTTGACGACGGCGTCGGCCGTGACGGCGGCCTCGTCCTCGTGCCAGCTGTCGAAGTCGGTCACGAGCGCGAGCGCGGCGTAGCACAGCTCGGCCTCGCGGCAGAGCTTGGCCTCGGTCGCGGCCGTCATGCCGATCGTGTCGGCGCCCCACGCCCGGTGCAGGCGCGACTCGGCGCGCGTCGAGAACTGCGGCCCCTCCATGCAGACGTATGTGCCCCCGCGGTGCAGAGCGCGCACGTGCGAATGGTGGGCGTGCTCGCGCGACGTCGCGACGGCCTCGGCGAAGCCCGCGGCGTTCGCGGCTCGCGCGACGGCGTCCGCGAGATCGCCGCACACAGGGTCGGCGAAGCTGACGTGCCCCACGACGCCGTCGCCGAAGAAGCTCGTCGCGCGGCGGTACGTGCGGTCGATGAACTGATCGACGAGCACGAGATCGCCGGGCGCGATCCCGGCGCGCAGCGAGCCGACGGCCGACACCGACAGCACGCCCTCGGCCCCGAGCTGCTTGAGCGCGTGCACGTTCGCGCGGTAGTTGATCTCGGACGGCAGCAGCCGGTGGCCGCGCCCGTGCCGGGGCAAGAAGAGCAGCTGCGCCGCGCCGAGGCGCCCCGCGACGACGGGCCCCGACGGGTCGCCGAACGGCGTCGTCACGGCGTGCTCGCGCACGTCGTCGAGGCCTTCGAGGTCATAGAGGCCACTGCCTCCCAGAACGCCGAGAATCATGGTTTGCTTGACCGGGGATGTCTCTACCATCGAACGACGGCGACGTCATCGAGTACCTCGTCGCCCACGGCGCCTACGTCGAGGCCGCGCGCATCTGCGTCGAGCGCGGGGACCTCCCGCGCGCCATCCAGCTGTACGAGCGCGTGTGGCGCTTCGCGGACGCGCTGCCCCTCGCCGAGCAACTGGGCGACCCCGCGCTCGCCGTGCGCCTCGCGCTCGACGCCAAGCTCGTCCCGCGCGCGACCGAGATCGCGGCCCTCGTGGGGGCCGACGCGCCCGACGCGCTGCGAGCCGTCGCCGAGGCCTTCGCGCGCCGCGGGCGGCCCTTCGAGGGCGCGCGCGTCTTCGAGCGCGCCGCGGAGCACGCGCGCGCCGCCGACCTGTACCGCCGCGCGGGCGCGCTGCTCGACGAGGCCCGCGCGCGCGTCGCCGCCGGACAGCTGCGCGAGGCGGGGCTGCTCTACGAACGCCTCATCTCCGACGGCGCGCCCGACGAGGTGGCGGCGGCGCGCCTCGCGCTCGGGCGATTGCTCGCGCGCCTCGGCCGCCACGAAGAGGCGGCGCGCCTGCTGCAAGTGGCGGCGCGAACCCCCGCCGTCGCGACGGCGGCGCTGCGCGCGCTCGTCGGACCGTTGCTCGCGCTCGGCCTGCGCGTCGCCGCGACCGACGTGCTCGCGCGCCTGCGCCGCGACACGCCCACGCTGCCGACGACGCCCGAAGAGCTCGTCGCGCTCGAGGACGCCGAGCTCGCGGCAGTTGGGCGCGCCTTCGACGATCGCGGCGCGCCCCGCCGCTTTCGCGTCGAGCGGCTCCTCGGCGCGGGCGCCACGGGCCGCGTCTTCCTCGCGCAAGACACGCTGCTCGGCCAGCCCGTCGCGCTCAAGCTCCTGAGCGTGGGCGCCGGCGCGTCGACGCCCGAGCGGCAGGCGTACCTGCGCTATGCGCGCGAGGCCGAGGCCGCGGGCCGGCTGCGCCACCCCAACATCGTCGCGCTGCACGACGCCGATCCGGGCGCGGGGCTCTTCGTGCTCGAGCTCATGGCGGGCGGCACGCTCGCCGAGCGGCTCGCGGCGACGGGGCCGCTCACGCTCGCGCACGCGCGCCGGTTGGGCCTCGATCTGCTCGCGGCGCTCGGCGTCGCGCACGCGCGCGGCATCGTCCACCGCGACGTCAAGCCCGCGAACGTGTTCTTCGACGCCGCGGGCAACGCCAAGCTGGGCGACTTCGGCGCCGCGCACCTGGCCGACTTCGGTCAGACGCAGACGGGCGGCTTCTTCGGCACGGTCGCATACATGGCGCCCGAGCAGATCACGGGCAGCGCCATCGGCGCCGCCGCCGATCTGTACGCGCTCGGCGTCACGCTGTTCCAGTCGCTCACGGGGCGCCCGCCGTTCCTCGGGCCCGATCTCGTGGCGCAGCACCTGGGCGAGGCGCCGCCCCTGCCCTCGTCGCTGCGCGCCGACCTCACGCGCGCGCACGACGACGTCCTCGCGCGCGCCCTCGCGAAGGCGCCTGGCGATCGCTTCGGTTCGGCGGCCGACATGGCGGCGGCACTCGCGGGTTGGCCCGCCCTCGGCGCGGCGCACGCGACGCTCGTGTCGCTCGCCGAGCCGGAACCGCGCGCGCTCGTCGAGGAGGCGCGCGAGGTGGGCCGAACGCCGCTCGGCCTGCTGCTGTTGCGGCGCGAGCCACGCACGGCGCGCGTCGTGCTGGTCGAGCAGCGCGACGCGCCGCTCGACGACGCCGCCCTCGACGACGTGCGCCGCCGCGCCGCCCGCGGAGGCCCTCACGTCCAGCGCGTGCTGCACCTGTCGGACGATCGCCGCGAGATCTGGTACGAGGCGCTCGAGGGCGACGCCTGGTCCGCCGACGCGGCGACCGCGTCCGAGCGCGCGCGCCTCGACGCCGCGCGCCCAGATCTTCCGCTCACACACTTCGCGCGCACGCCCGCGGGCCCAGTGTGGCTCGTCGCGCCGCTGCCGATCAGTTCGTGAGCAGCTGAGTGACGTACAGGGGCGTCGTGCCCGTCACGGGCTTGCCCAGCACGACGCCGACGCCGAGCCGCTTCGCCTTCGGATCGACGACGTTCGCGCGGTGCCCTGGGCTCGCCATGAAGCCGCTCTCGACCTCCTCCGCCGAATACGCGCGGCCGACGTTCTCGAGGATGAGCTCGGGCCGCAGCCCCGCCTTATGGATGCGATCGAGCGCCGAGCCCGTGCGCGGCGACACGTGGCCCACGAAGTCGTGGTCGGACATGTCCTTGCTGTGCGCGCGCGCGACGTCGGCCAGCCTGTCGTCCCACGTGACGGCGCCCAGCCCCGCCGCCGCGCGGTCGCGGTTGACGAGCGCGAGCACGGCCGCCTCGGCCGCTTGGGCGGACACGCGCGTCTGCCGCGTGCCCGCGCCGCGCGGCGCGACGGTGGGCGGCTCGACGCCGCCGCAATAGACGGGAAAGTTCGCGAGCACCGAGGTCCCCGTCGCGTCCTCGGCTGTGACCTCGACCTGGTACTTGCCGTCGACGGCGCACGCGATCTTGCCGCTCACGATCTCGGGCCGCGCCGACGGTGCCTGCTCGGCGACCTTGCCGTCGGGCGACGTCACGACGACGCGCGGATCGCGATAGGTCCCGAACAGCTTGCCCTCGATCGCCGTGGTCGCGCCGCGCGCGAGGTGACGCGGCACGGGCGCGAGGGCGACGTGCTTCTCCTGCAACCCCACGACGACGTACATCAGGTCACCCGTGCGATCGATGCCGATGCCGACGCGCTCGATGGGGCCCGTCTTGTAGACCTGCGCGATCTCCTTGACGGTCTGCTCGCGGATCTCGCGATCGGCGCCCGCCGTCGCGCGTGTGAGCAGCAGGTGCGGCGACGGCTCGGCGATGCCGTAGTGGGTCAGCAGGAAGTCGACGACCTCGAGCGCGGGCAGATCGTCGTCGCGCAGGTTGTGCGCGAGATCGTTCATGGCGGCGTCGAGGCGCGCGTCGGCCTTCGGCAACGCCCGCTTCTGGCGGCGCGCGACGGCAACGGCGTCGCTCAAGATCCCGGCGCGCAGCGAGTCGTGGGGCACGCTCGCGCGATCCTTCGCGCTGTCGTCCGACGCATAGACGCTCGCGCCCGGGCCGGCGGGCCGCAGCGGCTTTTCGTGGTCATCCTGGCTCGGCGGCGGCTCGGGCGTGGGCTTTGGCGCCGCGACGACGCGCGCGCTCGCGGGCTTCACGGGCCGCACGGGTGGCGGCGCGGGACGCGCGCACGCGCCCAGCGCCAACGTTAACGTCAACGCCAACGCCAACGTTGCGACGAGCGCGCCACACGCCGAACCCCGACGTCGCCGGTCGAACGGCGACGCCCCCTGCCTCCGCGCGGGTTCCCGCGCCCGCACCTGCCTTACTTCTTGCTCTTGCCGGCAGGGCCCTCGCCCTTGACGGCGGCCGTGGCCTTCTTGTCGGCGGCGGCGCCGTGGGGGCCGGCCGCGAGCGCCGGCGGCGGCACGGGCGCCGCGGCGTTGCCCTTGTCGTCGCCGAACACGAGGTCGCCGAACTTGTCGAGCGCGTGGAAGTCACCAACCATGGGCGGCGACCAACCAGAGGCCTGCTGGGCCTTCCCTGCGCCCTGCGGCATGTCCATGCGGAACATGTTGATGCGCCACTTGTCGCCGACGGTCGGCGGCAGCTTCACGCCCGACGCCTTGTCGAGGCCCTTGACGTCCTCGAGCGGAATCGCGAGCTCGACGGTCCAGACCTTGTCCTTGTCCTCGTGCTTGTTGAGCGTGCCGTCGACGGAGACCTTGGCCACCATCTTCGAGTTCCACGAGTACGGCTTGAGCTTCGGATCGACCGTGTCCTCGTACTTGCGGTACGTCGGCAGGTAGGTGTCGAAGATGTTGCCGTTTGGCGCGACCTGCAGCTCGACGTACGTCTTGCCGTTGCCGTCGGCGTCGATCATCACCTCGTCGGCCTCCTGGGTCCACAGCTTGTCGTCGCGCTTCGTGAGCGTCGACCAGATGTCCGTGTCCTGGTTGTCGAAGGCGACGTAGAGGTACTTGTTGTCCCACAGCAGCTTCGCCTCGGTCTTCTGCCCGGCGGCGCCGCCCGTCATCGTGTCGACGAACGCGCCCGTCGTGGGCGCCTCCTTCCACACGGCGTCGTCGAGCTTGCCGTCGAGCTTCGGGCCCTTGGCGACGTGACGCGCGACGTAGCGCTTGCGCGCGGCGACAGGCTTGGCGGACGCCCTGATGGGGATGACGGCGGCGATGACGCGCCCGCCTTCGTCCTTCGGCCCCGACTTGACGGCCATGCGCTCCGCGCCCTTCCAAAGGCCCGTGAACACCATGAGCTTGTCGTGCGACCAGCTCGGCGGCAGGCGCACGACCTGCTCGTCGCGCACGATGTCGCCGGCCTTCCAGGCGCCCACCGGGTACTTGCCCTTCACGGGCGCGTGGTCCGCGTTGATGTAGTTGGCGTGGTTCGGGCCCTCGAGGTGCGTGAACGTCTTCCAGCCGTCTCCCACGGGCGCGACGACCTTCCAATAGTGCGTCAGCTTGATGTCGCGGCCCGGCTCGGGCGTCGCCGGATCGACGTCGAGGCCGAGGTAGACGATCTTGCCGTCGAGGTCGGCGTTCACGGCGTACTTCGGCGTGGGCGCCGTCGTGAGCAGGTTCTGCTTCGCGACCTTCATGTCCTCGTCGTTCGGCTTGTCGTCGTCTTGTTCGACGCAGGCGCCAACGAGCATCGTCGCGGTCAAAGCCAAAGGAATCAGTCTCGCCAAGGGCGTTCGCATGTCGGGCGTTTTATCGCTGGCCCGCAGCTTTTGCAATCGGTGGTCAGCCGCGCGCGATCCGCCCGTTCCTGTTACGATGAAGGCGGTCCCCTCGGTGCGCACCCTGCTGATCGTTCCGGGCCTCTTCGGCACCGAGATCTGCGACCCGACGCTGGGCGCGATCTGGGGGACGGCGCGCTGCCTGTACCGCGGGCCCCTCATCGGCGAGCTGCCGGCGCCACGCGGGCGCGCGGGCCGCGTCATGGACGGCATCTCCCTCGGGCCGCTCGTCATCTACGACATCATCGGCGCGCTCCAGCGCGGCCTCACGCGCGCCGGTTACAGGCGCGACGAGACGATGTTCCTCTACGGGTACGACTGGCGGCAGCGCGTCGTCGACGACGGCGCGCCGCTCGCGGCCGAGATCCGCCGGCTCGCCGAGCGGTCGGGCGATCCCATCGATCTGCTGGGACTGTCGAACGGCGGGCTCACGCTGCGCGCGGCGTTCGCGGCCGACGCCACGCTGCCCGTCGAGCGCGTCGTGCTGTCGGGGCCACCGCTCGCGGGCTCGGTCGAGACGCTCACCGTCCTGCACGCGGGGTTTCAGTTCGCGCCGCTCGGCCGCACGGTCTCGCCCGAGGAGTTCATGTCGTGCCCCGGCTCGATGGACTCGATCCCCTCGCCCGAGACCGCAGGCTTCCTCGATCTCGACGGCGGCGACAGCGGCGCGCACGATCTCTATTCGGCGGCGACGTGGCGGCGGCTGCGCATGTCGGTGTTCCGCGACGACGGCGATCGGCCCGCGTGGATCGACGTCCTCCCGCGCCGGCTCGAGGTGTTGCGCGAGACGTGGACGAAGCTCGAGCGCGCCGCGACGCCCAAGCACCTCGTGTGCGTGTGCGGCGAAGGTCTGCCCACGCAGCGGCTCATCGTCGTCAAAGGTGGCCGCGTCGTGCTGCCGGGCGAGGGCAACCTCCGCGGCCTGCCCGAGGCGGCGCTCGCCGAGGGCGACGGCACCGTGACGCTCGAGAGCGCGCGGGCCTGGACGGGCGCGAAGCCGCACGTCATCCGCATCGCCGTGCGAAGGCACCGCGACGTCGTCCGCACGCCGCAGGCGCTCGCGGGCATCCTAGAAGGGCTGCGCTGACTATCGGATCTGGGCGGGCGCCGTGCGCTTGTACGGCGTCGCGAGGACGCGCACCGAGGCGCGCAGCGCGATCTGGCTGATGAGGATCGGCGTGCCCTGCGGCAGGCCGTCGTCGTCGAACAGGCGCGAGGCCGCGCCCATGGCCTCGTCCATCTTCGAATAGACGCCCACGAGCCGGGCCCCGCAGACGAGGGCGAACTGCCCAGGGAAGGACCGGATCAGTTCGTCCTTCATCGCTTCGAACGTCCGCGCTGATTCCGAGGCGAGCATCCATTCACCTTCGGGCCTGGGATCGATCCCGTCAAAAAAGCTGTCATTTTGCGCGATCCGGAGGCCGCCGGCCCTTGCGGGCGCGCGCGGCTCGGCATCTACTGGAGGCGCGGCATGCGAGCGACCCTCGGTCAGATCCGGGCTTTTCTAGCCGCCAATCCCTACACGGCCGTCGCGACGCAGCGCCTGTCGGCGCGCGCGCGCGCCGCGATCTTCATTTACCGCCTCGCGCTGCGGATCCTCTTCCAGTGGGCGCACGACCGGTGCCCGCAGCAGGCGGCCGCCCTCGCCTTCCAGACGGCGCTGTCTCTCGTGCCGGTCACAGCCATCGCGTTCAGCATCCTGCGCGCCATGGGGTCGCTCGACGCGCAGTCGCAGCTGCTGACCTTCGTCGCCGATCACGTCTTCCCGCAGATGCAGGACGTCACGTCACGCATCGCCGAGTTCTCGACGAAGGTCAGCATCGGCGCGCTCGGCGGCGCGGGCCTGCTGTTCACGCTCGTGACGTGTTACTCGCTCTACAGCTACGTCGAGAAGATCTTCAACGACATCTGGCGGGTCGGCCAGCGGCGCACGCTCATCGGCAAGTTCCTCACGTTCTACGCCATGCTCACGCTGCTGCCCACGATGGCGGGCGCGTCGCTCTACTGGTCGGGCAAGCTCGTCGAGTCGCACGCGGCGACGCGCTTCCTCGCGCCGCTGCTCATCGAGATCGGCGCGCTCGTGTTCATGAACAAGCTGCTGCCGCGCACGAACGTCAGCTGGACGTCGGCGATCATCGGCGCGCTCGTGACGGCGCTCGCGCTCGAGGGCCTCAAGTTCTCGTTCGTGCGCTTCGCGGCGCAGATCATGCTGAAGAGCTACAGCGGCGTGTACGGCCCCCTCGGCCTCGTGCCGCTCGTGCTCGTGTGGATCTACTCGTCGTGGCTGCTCGTCTTGCTGGGCGCCGAGATCGCGCACTCGATGCAGAACCTGCGACTGCTCGAGGCCGAGGATCGCCGCCGCGCGGGCGACGCGCCCGTCAACGGCCTGCTCGCGGCGCAGCTGCTCGCCGCGATCGCCGCCGCGCACGAGCGGGCCGGCGTCGGCTACCCGAAGGACAAGCTCGCGACCGAGTTCGGCCTCACGCCCGACACCGTCGAGCAGATCATCTCGCGCCTCAAGACGCGCGGCCTCGTCGCCGAGGTCCACGGCGATCTGCGCGGCTACATCCCGGGCCGCGCCGCGGGAGCCATCACGCTCGACGACGTGCTCGGCGTCTTTCGCGCGACCGACATCGAGATCGCGCACGGCGCAACGTCGCCGCAGCTGCAGGCGCTCGTCACTGAGATCGAGGAGACGCGCCAGAAGCGCATCGCGGGCGTCACGATCGCCGACCTCATGCCCGCCCGCCCCATGGGCGAGTCGCCGAACACCTGAGGCCACGACTCAAGGCGCGGGCGACGTCCAGTCGATGAGCGTCGCCGCCTCATGCTGGCGGTAGCCACCGAGCTCGCCCGCGGCGAAGGGACGCAACGCCGCGAGCGCCTCGGCGCGCCGGCCGAGCCGCAGCAAGCAGAGCGCGCGATTGAACCGCGCCTCGGGCGCGAAGGCCCCGCGCGGGTAGCGGCTCAAGTAGGCGTCCCACAGCCCGAGCGCCTCAGCCGGCGCGTCGGTAACGAAGTGCGCCGCGTGCGCCCGACCGTAGGCGCGCGCCTCGCCGTCGTCGCGGCGAACCTGCGCGAAGAGCGCCGCGCGTTGTGCGCCCGGAACGCTCGGGACGGGTGACGAGGGCGCCGCGATGATCGGCGGCGCGCCTTCGACGTGAGCGAAGCGCGCTTCGACGACTGGTCTCGACACCGGAGGTGGGGCGACGGGCGCCGCGCGCCAACGACCGAGCGCGGTCCACGCGAC
>DATAZS010000317.1:0-1946 GCA_036271915.1 Polyangia bacterium | reverse complement strand
TCGCCGATGCCGCCGCCCCAGTCGTCGATGTTCTGCACGCGCCGATGGGTCTCGATCGTCGGGAGCTGGGCGCCGACTTGTCCACGGTCGAGGACGCGCACGGAGGCCGCGAGATCCTGCTCCATGAGCTGCTCGACGCCGTCGGAGGTCGTGTAACGCCCGGCGGGGTCGAATGCGCCTGGGTTCGAGCGGGCGCGCAGTTGGAGCCCGACGGAGACGTCTTCGTGAAGCGCGAGCCTCGTCGGTGTGACCACCGCGCCGCCCGCGCAGCACGCTTGCGCGAACGCGTCCGCGGATCCCGCCGCCAGCCCGGCGGTCGAGATCACGAGCCAGAGGGCCGCGTCACGGGATCTGAACGTCCGCGACCGCAGCGTCATCGACCCCACCCGTGATCGTGAGACGCAGCTGCCACTGCCCCGACATATAGAGGTAGAGCGGCGACGCGATGAGCGCGCCCGTGGCCGATGTCGTCGTCTCGGGTTGGACCGACGTGCCGTGCCCGTGCGCGGGCATCCACGGAACGACCGTCGCGTCGAGGCCGTCGACGGCTACGCCCTGGGCATCGAGGAAGGTCAGCTCGACGGCGTTCTCTCCCTTGACGGGGGTCGGCGGCGACCAGCGCAGCTGGATGTTGAGGCGGCCAGAGGACGACGTGATCGTCTGGAGCGGCGCGCTCGCGAAGGACGTCTCGTCGGGCGCGGCCGACGGCGCGTCGACGCATCCCGCGAGGGACGTCATGACGGCGACGAGGGCGAGGGCGCGGCGAAGCACGCCCGAAATCTGAAGCATCAGGCGGCGGGATGGAATGCGAAAAAAGTTCGCACCACGGAACGAGCGACGTTCCGGGTCATTTGCGGTCGGTGGTCCAGCCGCCGCCGAGCGCCTTGATCAGCTGCACGCTGGCCGTGCATCTCCGCGTCGCGACGTCGGCCTGCGCGCGCTCGTTGTTGAGCTGGAACGTCTGCGCGGTCAGGACCTCGAGGTAGGTGGCGACTCCTCCCTTGTATCGCTTGTCGCTGAGCGCGAGCGATTGACGGGCCGAATCGACGGCGGCCGCCTGGGCCTCGGCTTCTTCTTCGAGGATGCGCAGCGCCGACAGGTTGTCCTCGGCATCTTGAAACGCCGTGAGCACGCTCTGTCGGTAGGTCGCGACCTGGCCTTCGTACGCGTCGCGCGCTTGATCGGTGAGGGCGTGCCGGCGGCCAGCGTCGAACAACGTCTCGAAGGCGGACGCGCCCAGCGACCACAGCAGGCTCGGGATCTCGAACAGCGTCCCGAGCACGCCGCTCTCGAGGCCGACCGTCCCGCTCAAGGTGATGTTGGGGTAGTACGCGGCCGTCGCGATGCCGATCTGGGCGTTGGCGGCCGCCACGCGCCGCTCGGCGGCGGCCACGTCGGGCCGCCGCTCGAGCAGCGCCGACGGCAGGCCCGAGGGGATCGGCGGCAACACCGACGCCATGACGAGCGGCTGCGGCGCGAGCGAGAAGGTCGAGGCGGGGACGCCGATCAACGTCGCGATGGCGTGCTCGTACTGCGCGCGCGCGACGCCCGTGTCGATGGCCTGCGCCTTGACCGTGCGGTACTGGGTCTCGGCCTGCGCGACGTCGACGGCGTTGGCGACGCCGCCGCCGAAGCGCTTGCGCGTCAGCTGCAGCTCGTCGTCGTCGCTCGCGAGCGTCGTCTCGAGCAGCTGCTTCTGCGTGTCGAGGCCGCGCAGCTGAAAATAATCCGTGGCCAGCTCGGCGTGCAGGCTGAGGGCGACGTTCGCGAGATCGGCGGCGCTCGCCTGCGCGTCGGCGCGCGCCTGCTCGACCGTGCGCCGGACCTGTCCCCACAGATCCGGCTCCCATTGCGCCTGTCCCTGCAGCGCCAGGATGTTGTAGTCGAACTTGGTCGTGCCGACGAGGGTGTTGGGCTGGTTTTGCGACAGACGGATGCGCGACGCC
>DATAZS010000316.1:0-3009 GCA_036271915.1 Polyangia bacterium | reverse complement strand
TGCTCTCTCGTTCGTCGCGCTCACATTCTCTTGCGGCTCGAGCGGGCCACCTTCGACCAAGGTCGGCGGGAGCGCTGGCGCCAGCGCCGCGGGAGCTTCGGGCTCGGCCGGCGCGACGGGCGCCGCTGGTGTGACGGGCGCCGCCGGAGCGAGCGGCGTCGCGGGCAACGCTGCCGGCGCGAGCGGCGCCGCGGGCGCGAGCGGCGTCGCGGGCGCGGGCGGCGCCGACGCCGCGATCGACGGACCAAGCGGCGTCGCCGGCGTGGGCGTCGACGCCAAGCCGAGCGACGCGCCCGCAGGTGACGCCGCGCCGCCCGCCGGTGGTCCGTTGCCGAGCAAAGGTCTGCTCACCGTCTATTGGGGACAGAACGGCTGGGGCGCGACGCACAACGATCAATCGACGTGGGAGAAGCCGCTCGCCGACACATGCGCGGCGCACCCGGAGTACGACGTCGTCATCCTCTCGTTCGCGACGCAGATCGCGCACACGCGCAATCAACCGAGCGGCCAATCCTTCGTGCCCGAGCTCAACTTCGCGAACCACTGCGAGACGTCGTACGACACGCAGAATCCGTTCTTGTTGAAGTGCGACGACATCGCCGCGGGCGTGCGCGCCTGCCAGGCGGCCGGCAAGAAGGTCCTCATCTCGATCGGCGGCTCGACGGGCAGCGCGGGGTTCCAGAGCGACGACGACGGCAAGATGGCGGCGACGTCGGTGTGGAACATCTTCCTGGGCGGCGCGTCGACGATCCGTCCGTTCACGAACGCGACGCTCGACGGCGTCGATCTCGACATCGAGGGCGGCGGCACGGTCGGCTACGCGGCGTTCGCGACGGCGCTGCGCGCCCTCATGGACGCCTCGGGTCACAAGTACTACATCACGGGCGCGCCGCAGTGCCCGTACCCCGACGCGTTCCTCGGGCCCGCCGCGGGCCGCGCGCTCGGCGACGCGCCGGCTGCGTTCGACTTCGTGTGGGTGCAGTTCTACAACAACTACTGTGGCTACGGCACGCCGTCGGCCTTCCGCGACGCCTTCGCGCAGTGGAAGACGCTCGCGGGCGCTGGCAACGGAGCCGGCCCGAAGATCGTCGTTGGGTTGCCGGCGACGACCGCCGCCGCGGGCTCGGGCTTCGTGCCGCGCGCGACGCTGCCCGCGCTCGTCGGTGACGTCAAAGACGATCCAGCCTTCGCGGGCATCATGCTGTGGGACGCCTCGAACGATCAGAACAGCGCCGAGGCCGGCACGACCTACGGCGCGTTCGCGAAGTCACTCCTGAAGTAGCGCGCGCGGGAAGACTTACTCGGAGATCTCGTCGCCCTTGGTCGGCTTGGCGTCGTCGATCGGCTCCTCGTCCGCGGCCCGCTTCGTCGTCGACCGCGTGGTCGGCTTCGTCTCGCCGTGGGCCGCGGTCGGCTCGCCGCCCGACACGCCGTCGAGCAGGAAGGCGAGGCCCAGCCAGACGGACGTGAACTGGTCGGTGCCGCTCGACACGCCGACGGTGTTGGCGCCGCCGCTGATCTGGTAGCGCCGCAGGTCGAAGCCCGCGCGCGCCTCGAGCTGGGGCAGCACGCGGAGCCCGACGCCCGCCGAGGCCTCGAGGCCGAGGATCTTCGAGCTTGGCAGATAGTACGGGCTCGTCTGCAGCAGATAGTCTTCGTCGCCTGCCGAGAGCACGGCGCGCACGCCGCCGCCCACGAAGATCGAGAGGGCCGACGTCGCCGCGATCCGCAGATCGATCGCCGCGCGGAAGTACGAGTACTTCACGTCGGGCAACATGTTGATCGCGAGTCGGTTGGACGCGCCCTCGCCGTGGAAGACGAAGTCTTGCTGGCCGCCGCCCAAGGTCAGCGCGCCCTCGACGGCGCTCCAGCGCATGCGGCCGCGCAGGCCGAGCCAGAAGTCGGTCGCCGTCGTCGGGTAGCTGACGCCGTCGTTGGTCACGGACGTGAGCCCCGGCATGAGCTCGAGCGCGCCAGCGATGCCGATGTTCGCGGCCCACCCGGTCGTGACGTGAGCGCCCGGATACCAGGCGATGGAGGCGCCGAGCGCGGGCCGGTGCGGCATCGAATACGGCGTCAACATCCCGCCCGACCACGAGAGGCTGCGCCACACGAATCGCGGACCGACCGAGATGTCGAGCGCCGTGCCGGCTGGCTCGCCGGTCGCGGTCTCTTCATCTGTTTGTGTTTGCGCCGGCGCATCCGCCTCGGTTGCGCGCGGCTTCTTTTTCTTTCGAGGCGCCTCGGTGGTCGGCGTCGCTTCGGACTCGGGTTCGCCCGCCGATGACTTGGCCTCGGTCGGCGCGTCATCGGCCACGCCGGCGCCGCTCGCGTCCGGCTTCGCGAGCGCTCCTCCCACGCGCGCCCACAGCGTCCGCTCGACGGCCGCCGCGAGCTTCTTCGGCCCGCCCGCCTCGGCCCACGCGCCCTCGGCGACGATGGCGCCCAAAGCGTCGAAGACGCGCAGATGAAGGCGCTTCCCCGCACCTTTGACCTCACCGACGAGGATCGCGCCGAGGTGAGCCTGCTTCGCGGCGGCGACGATCTCGTCGTCCGAGCCCGCGCCCAGCGCAGGGGCCACGATCTCGAACCCGTGGTGCTCGAGGACCTGCGTGATCGCCGCGCGCACGTGCCCTGCGGGCGCGCCGTCGAGTGCGACGCCCACGCGCCGCGCGACGGCCTGCGCCGCGCTGTCCAACATGCAGATCAGAAGCGCGAGAGCGGCGAGCGCGCGCGCGAAAAGGCGATGGCTACGGCTGGGGGACATGAAGGCCTCTCTCGAGAGAGGCCCGACCGTATCAAACGATGGCGCGCCCGCTCACCATCAAAGGGCGTCCGCGCGCAAATAACGTCGCGTCCCCGACGATCGTCGGAGCACGCTTCGTCGATTCGTCGGCCCTAAGGCTGGACGGAGTAGGAGCAGAGCTTGCCGTCGGCGCCGACGACGACGTGACCGTCGGCGGCCAGCAGCGAGGTCTGCTTCTCGACGTTGCCGCACGGCGTGCTCGT
>DATAZS010000315.1:0-12150 GCA_036271915.1 Polyangia bacterium | reverse complement strand
GAGCTCGCTCTCGAGCAGCGTGTCGGGGATCGCCGCGCAATTGAGCGGCACGAAGGGGCGCCCCTTGCGCGGGCTGTTGAAGTGGATCGACCGCGCGACGAGCTCCTTGCCCGTGCCCGACTCGCCCGTGACGAGCACGGTGGCCGCCGAGGCCGACAGCCGGCGGATGAGCTCGAACACCTCGCGCATGGGCGCCGACTTGCCGATGATGTTGTCGAAGCGGTAGCTGCGCTGCACCTCGGCGCGCAGGCGCGCGACCTCCGACCGCAGCGCGCGCTCGGCGAGCGCCTTTTCGACAGAAAGCACGAGCTGGTCGAGCTCGAACGGCTTCGTGATGTAGTCGAACGCGCCCAGCTTCACGGCGCGGATCGCCGTGTCGATCGACCCGAAGGCCGTTATTGTAATGACGTGCGGCGAGGGCACGACGGCCTTGATCTCGCGCAGCATGTCGAGCCCGTCGAGGTCGGGCATCTTGACGTCCGACACGACGAGGTCGACGCCGCCGCGCTTGACGCGCTCGACGCCGGGCCGCCCGCCGCCCACGGCCTCGACGGCGTAGCCCTCGTCCTCGAGCGCCTCGCGCAGCATGTCGCGCATGGCCTCGTCGTCCTCGACGACGAGGATGGTCGCGCGCGGCTCCGACCGCGGCGCACGCGCGCGATCGGCCAGGTTCGAAGCGGCGTCGGCCACGCTTCAATCCTTGCCCATCGGATCGGCGGGGGCAAGCGTGGCGTGACCTAAGATCGCGCGACGGGCAGGCCCGGCGACGTATCGAAGGGCGACGCGGCCGCGAGCGCGACGCCCGTGGGCAGATAAACCCGAAACACGGCGCCGCCTTCTTCACCTGCGGGGGCGCGCGGGCTCTCGACCTCGATCCAGCCGTCGTGGTCCTTGACGATGCCGTTGCTCACGGCGAGCCCGAGGCCTGTGCCCTGGCCCTCGTCACGCGTCGTGAAGAACGGCTCGAAGATCTTGTCGCGGTGGGCCTCGGGGATGCCCGAGCCCGAGTCGGAGATCTCGAGCACGACGTACTCGGCGGGCGCCGCGAGATCGAGCTCGCCCTTGCGCCGTACGACCCGCTCGGTCGCGACGCGCAGCGTGCCGCCCGTCGGCATGGCGTGCACGGCGTTCATGAGCAGGTTGAGGCACACCTGCTGGATCTGATCGGGATCGCCCGGCACGTCGGGCAGGTCGGCGGGCGGCGCGTGCACCTCGACGACGATGCCCTGCCGCCGCGTCGTCTCGGCGAGGAAGCCGATGGCCTCGCTGACGACGGCTGGCACGCGCACGCGCGTCGACGTGGGCCCGCGCTTGCGCGAAAAATCGAGCACCTGGCGGATGATCTTCGTGATGCGCTCGACCTCTCCGCCGATGATGCCGGCGTTCTTCGCGATCTCCGCCGTGGGGTTCTTGATGACGCCGCCCGACGACGCCTCGCCCGACTGGCGGCCGATGATCTTGCCGATGGCGCGCGCGCGGCCGCCGATGACGTTGAGGGGCGTCCCGACCTCGTGCGCGATCTCGGCGGCCATCTGGCCCATCGTCGCGAGCTTCTCCGACTGGCGCAGGCGCGCCTCGAGCGCGAGCCGCGCCTCCGCGCCCCGCTCGCCCTCCTCACGCACCTCGCGCAGCGAGCCCGTCATGGCGTTGAAGCGCCCCGCGATCGTGCCGATCTCGTCGTCGCGCTGCGCGAAGATCACGCGCGTCAGATCGCCCTCGCCCACGGCGTCGATGCCCTCGACGAGGCGACGCAGCGGCTTGGCGACGGTCTGGCGAAACGCGAAGCTCACGACGATCCCCACGACGACGACCACGAGGACGAACAGCGGGAACAGGCGCCGCGCCGTCGCCTTCATCTCGGCGCCGATGTAGCTGGCGTCGCGGCGCATGCCCAGCATGGCGACGGCCTTGCGCGCCGGATGG
Source organism: Polyangia bacterium (assembly GCA_036271915.1). Taxonomy (GTDB): domain Bacteria; phylum Myxococcota_A; class Polyangia; order Fen-1088; family Fen-1088; genus DASZFV01. Next base: position 10,227 of record DATAZS010000315.1, on the reverse strand, counting down.
CGCCGCGGCAGCTCGAGCCCCGCGGCGTCGTACAGCGGCACGGCCATGGCGTACGAGCGCGCGCCCGTCGCCGAGTCGAAGATGCGGCCCACGGGCGCGTCGAGGATCTCGGCGCCCTGCATGAGCAGCAGCCACGCGGGATCGTCGGTGCGCCGCTCGTCGCCGACGCGCAGGATCTCGAGCTGGAAGATCTCGTCGTTCTCGCGCGCCGAGTACGCGCGCCACTCGAGCGTCGACGCCGCGTCGCCCGCCTCGAGCGGCTCGAGGCCCGTGCTGAGCGCCGCCGCGATCTCGTGCGCCTCGCGAGAGAGATCCGCCTCGAGGTCGGCGCGCCGCGACTGCAGCGCCGCGACGCCCGACGCCGCGAGCACGCCCGCGACGAGCACGGTCGTCACGACGGTCACGCGCGTCCCCAGCCTCATGGCCGCCCGATTATACGTCCGGGGCCCCACGAAGAACCGCATGCTATAGAGTTCCCCCTCGATGGCGATCTCGCTCGATGACATCCGCGCCCTCATCCGCGCCGCGCTGCCCGACGCCCAGGTGACCGTGGCCGACACGACGGGCGGCGGCGATCACTTCTCGGCGACGGTCGTGTCGACGGCGTTCGCGGGCAAGGGCCCCGTCGATCGGCACCGCCTCGTCTACGCCGCGCTCGGTGACGCCATGCGCGGCCCCATTCACGCCCTCGCGCTCGTAACCGAGACGCCCGAAGAATATCAAAGGAAGTAGGAGACCGCCTTGAACGATCAACTTCGCCAGCGCATCACCGAGACCATCGCCAAAGACCGCGTCATGCTCTTCATGAAGGGCAACCCGTCCATGCCCCAGTGCGGCTTCTCGGCCGCCGTCGTCGGCATGCTCAAGGAGACGGGCGCGAAGTTCGGCTCGTACAACATCCTGTCGGACCCCGAGCTGCGCGAGGGCCTCAAGGAGTACTCGAGCTGGCCGACGTTCCCGCAGCTCTACGTCGACAGCAAGCTCGTGGGCGGCGCCGACATCGTGCGCGACCTGCACGCCAAGGGCGAGCTCGCGAAGCTCGTCGCCGCCGGCGAGTAGGCGTCAGCTGGGGTCGGGCGCGGGGCGCGCGCGCGCGACCTTCAGCGCCGCAGCCGCGATGATCGCGGCGGCGACGCCCGTGATCTGCAGCGCGAGCGACGACGACGGCGGCCAGTCCTGGACGAGCTGCACCGTGGCGGCGACGGCCAGGCCCGCGGGCACGACGCCGATGAGCTTGAGCCAGTCGGGCGCGCGCTTGCGGTATGCGAGCACGTAGCCGAGCGCGAGCGCGCCGAACGCCCACAGCTTGAGCCGCAGGGATTCGTCGTCGGGCGTGCCCTTCTGCATGGCGAGCGGCGGCCACGTCTTCGGACACTCGCTCCACGCGCTGACCTCGCTGACCGACCAGCGCCCGTCGCCGCCCGTCGCCGTGAGCCGCAGATAACGGCCCGCGCCCCGCAGATCGCGCCCCGCGCGCAGCTGCTGCCCCGCATCCTCGTCGGGCGTCGCCGTCCACAGCGGCGCGAACGTCTGTCCGTCCGACGAGATCGCGAGCGCGTAGCTGTCGTCGCCGTCTGCGTCGACGAGCGCGCAACGCACGGGCGTCGCGCCGCCGAGATCCCAGGTCACGGACGCGCCCGGCGCCGTGAGCACGGCCGTGAGGTCGGTGCGCCACGGATCGCCCGGCACGGCGGCGATGCCGTCCGTCAGCAGCGTGGCGTGTGTGACGTCATGCGCCTCGAGCGGCCGCTTGCCGCGCAGCACGCCCGCCTCGGGTCCCCAACCGCCGCCCAGGTTCGACGCGAGCCGCTCGCATGCGCCGCACGCGAGCGCGAGCAAGACGACGACGCTCGCCGCGCCCGCGCGTCTCACGGCGCCCCGGCGCCGGCGGGGCGCCCTGCTCCGAGTCCTTCGACGAGCACGCTCACGAGCCGCCGCATGACGAAGCTCTTCTCGGGCACGATGTCGACGCGCACGCGCCGCGCCGCGAGCGCCTCGACGACGATGGGCCCGATCGCGGCGACGCGCACGCGCGCCATGCCGCGCGCGAGCTTGTCCTCGAGCTGCGCCGCGCGCGCGACCTCCCACAAGCGATCGACCTGCGACGCGCTCGTGAAGGCGATGGCGTCGACGCCACCGTCGGCGAGCGCGCCGATGAGCGCCTCGACGCGCCCCGCGTCGCTCGCCGTCGCATAGACGTAGGGCGCGACCGTGCGCACCGTCGCGCCGGCGCGCGTGAGCGCGTCGACGAGCGGCCGGTTCGGCTCCTCGCCGTAGAGCTGCACGCCCACGCGGCGGCCCCGCAAGTCGAGCGACCCCAGCACCTCGATGATGCCCGCCGACGTCGGCACGCCCGCGGGGATCGTGGGCCCCAGGCCGAGCTCGTGCAGCGCGCGCGCCGGCTTGGGTCCGCGCGTGATCGTGCGCGCGCGCCCGAGCGCCGCGACGACGGCGTCGCGCATGCCGTGCCGCTCGGCGAGCGCGATGAGTCGGCGCAGGCCCTCGCCCGTGAGGAAGATCAGGTCGTCGAGCTCGCCCTCGACGAGCCCGCGCAGCCACGCGAGGCTCGGCCCCTCGTCGGGCGCGTCGAGGATCGCGACGAGCGGGCAGCGCAGCGTGCGCGCGCCCTCTTCTTCCAAGAGCTGCGCCATCCGATCGAGCTCGCGCGTCTCGGGCAGCGCGATCGTGCGGCCCGTGAGCGGCCGTGGCGGCGGAGGTGACTCGCTCATGGGCGTGGGGGTCCTTTTACGGTATCGTGCCGCTCCCAACAAGGACCCCCATGGCGACAAAATCAGCACCGAACAAAGACACCTCGAGCGACAAGAAGCCCGGCGCGAAGGCGAAGACCGAAAAGGCCGCCCCCGCGAAGGCTGAAGCGAAGGCCGACGCAAAGGCCGACGCAAAGGCCGACGACGCGAAGGCCCCCGCCGAGGCCGTCAGCCCCGAGCAGGCCATGGCCGACGCCCGGAAGCGCCTCGCCGCCGCCGACCGCAACGATCCGTGCCCGTGTGGCTCGGGTAAGAAGTACAAGAAGTGCCACCTGCGCGACGACGAGGCCGTCTCGCTCACGCCCGTGACGCCGCCCGATCCGCAAGAGATGATCATGAACGGCTGGCGCCTGTTCGAGCAGCGCCGCCCCGGCGCCGCCGAGAAGGAGTTCGCGGCCGCGCTCAAGCTCGACGGCACGCTGCAGGAGGCGCGCGTCGGCATCGGCATGGCGCGCCTGTCGTCCGGCAACAACGACGGCGCGAAGGAAGAGCTCACGGCCGTCATGACGGCGGGCGAGCCCGTCGTCCAGAAGCTGCGCGCCGACAAGGTCAAGGACGCCTTCACGAAGACCGAGGCGCAGCCGTTCATCCGCGCGGCGCACGCCCTCGGCTGCCTCGCCTACGATCAGGATCGCTTCGAGGACGCCGTGAAGGACCTCGCGCGCGTCTACGAGATCGACGAGGGCAGCGTCGGCACGGAGGCGCGCCTCATTGCCTCGAAGTCGCTCATGAAGCTCGAGCGCCCCGCCGACGCCATCGCCGTGCTCGAACCCGCGACGACGGCCGAGGGCGGCAGCCGCGCCCAGCTCGGACTCGCGCTCGCGCACTTCACGGCGGGCGACGAGGCCAAGGCGCGCACCGCGCTCGACACCGCGCTCGACGCGAACATCAACTACGGCAAGGCGGTCCTCGGCCGCGTGCGCCGCCGCGTCGAGAACCTCGCGGGCACTCAGCCCGGCTCGCTCGAGGAGGCGCTCGTCTACGCGCAGACCTACGGCGACGTCTGGACCGACGCCGCCAAGGAGTTCCTCGAGACCGCGCTCGACGCGCACGCCGCGAAGAAGCCCGCCCCGGCCGCCGAGGCCGAGTCGGCCTCCCCGTAGGGCGCGGCCTTCGCCCTTACTTCTTCTTCAATTCGGCGAGCCAGTCGCCGATCTTCTTCGTCCGCTTGTCGAGCTCGGCTTTTTGCTCGGCGAGCGGCTTGGGGTCGCCGTCGAGCGACGCGACGAGCGCCTCCGGGTAGTCGTTCGCGAGCGCGTTCAACATGACGTCGTAGTCCGTCGTGACGTTCGAGTTGCCGCCCTTCGGATCGATCGTCGCCATCTTCTTGCCCATGGCGACGATGCCCGCGCGCTGACCTCCCGCGAGCTTCTCGACGTCCGCCTTGGCCTTCGCCTTGTCGCCCCCCAATTTGGGCTCGAGCGCGTCCCACGCCGCGCGGGTCTTCGTGATGAACGCGAACACCTGCGTGTGCAGCGGCAGCTTGCTCCGGTCGTACTTCAAAAGACGATCGTGCTCCTCGAGCGCGAGCGCGGCGGCGACCTTCTTCTCGGCCGCCTCACGCTTCGCGATGCGATCGGCGAGGCTGAGCCCGTCGGGGTTCGCCGTCATCTTGAGCTTCGGCGCGCCCGCGTCGGCGACGACCGCGACGGGCTTGGGCGCCTCGGGCGCCTTCACGGGCGCGGGCGGCGGCGGCTCGTTGCAAGCGCCAGCGAGCGCGAGCGCCAACGAAACGACGGCGACGGCAGAGAGTCTTCCGGTCATGACCACCTCCCGCGCCTCCGTCCCGACGAAACGCCGGGGCCTGGGACGCGGCCGCAGTATTGACAGCTTGCGCGCGCGGCGCAACCTTGCGCCATGCCGTTGTCCGGAGACAGAGCGCGCGCCATCGCCGAGCGCCTCGCGGCCCTCGGCATCCGCGAAGACGATCTCGAGGAGAGCTTCATCACCTCGGGCGGCAAGGGCGGCCAGAACGTCAACAAGGTCGCGACCTGCGTCTTGCTCGTGCACCGCCCGACCGGCACCTACGTGAAGTGCCAGCGCGAGCGCACGCAAGGCGCGAACCGCCTCATCGCGCGCGCTCTCCTCGCCGATAAGATCGAGGAGCGGAGACTCGGCAAGCAGAGCGCCCGGCAGCAGGAGGCCGAGAAGGTTCGCCGCCAAAAGCGCCGCCGCTCGCGCCGCTCGAAGCAGCGCATGCTCGCCGACAAGCGCACGCAGTCGACGAAGAAGGCGACGCGCGGCCGCGTGCGCGACGACTAGCGTCGCCGCTCGCGCGCCTGTGAATGGAATCCGACGAACTGCCTTATCGGCTTATAACGCAATAAGCAAAATGCCGATATAGCGGCCAATCCGGAAGTAGGCATAAGCAAATCTAATCGGGCATCGCGTCATTTGGTCCCATTTCGTCGCATTGTATGGATTTTCGCAAACAAACCCCTCGACGGAGGCTCCATTTCGGCCTAGCTTTCTTTCGCTTCATAGAAAGGAGCATTCAGTGCCGACTTCACCCAATCCGACTACGGCTCGTGACTCTGCCCAGGCCCGCGAGGTGACCAAGACGCCGGTCGCTCCCGCGCTCAGCAAGGCCAAGACGGGCGCCGAGGCGCTCATCCGCTGCCTCGAAGCCCACGGAGTCGAGTACGTATTCGGATATTCGGGCGGCGCCGCGATGCCCATCTTCGACGCCCTCGTCGACTCCAAGATCAAGCTCATCCTCGTGCGCCACGAGCAGGGCGCGACGCACATGGCCGACGGCTACGCGCGCGCGACCGGCAAGCCCGGCGTCGTCCTCGTGACCTCGGGCCCCGGCGCGACGAACACCGTGACGGGCCTGCTGACGGCGCTCATGGACTCGGCGCCGATGATCGTTCTCACGGGCCAGACGATCTCGCCCATGCTCGGCAAGGACGCGTTCCAAGAGGCTGACGTGACCGGCATTACCTACCCGGTCGTGAAGCACTCCTACCTCGTCAAGAACCCGAACGACATCCCGCGCATCACGCGTGAGGCGTTCTACCTGGCGACGTCGGGCCGTCCGGGCCCGGTGCTCATCGATCTCCCCAAGGACATCACGAGCGGCCCCTGTACGACCTCGGTCGAAGATCCTCTCAACATCGAGATGGACCTGCCGGGCTATTCGGTGCCGAGCCACCCCGACACGGGCGCGCTCAAGAAGGCCGCGATGCTGATCGCGAAGAGCCGCAGGCCGGTCCTCTACGTCGGCCACGGCGCCGTGATCTCGGGCGCGGGCGAGGCCATCATGGCGCTCGCCGAGAAGCTGCAGGCGCCCATCGTCAACACGCTGCTCGGCAAGGGCGCGTGCAGCGAGGAGCACCCGCTGCACCAGGGCATGCTCGGCATGCACGGCACGGCCTACGCCAACAAGACCGTCACCGACTGCGACCTCATCATGGCGATCGGCGCGCGCTGGGACGACCGCATCACGGGCAAGCTCAGCGAGTTCTGCGTGGGCGCCACGAAGATCCACGTCGACATCGACGTCGCCGAGTTCAACAAGATCGTGCGGCCCGACGTCTCGCTCGCGGGCGACGCGCGCCTCACGATCGAGGACCTGCTGCCGCTCGTCGACAAGCTCGACACGGCCGACTGGCTCAAGCAGATCGCCGAGTGGCGCAAGCAGTTCCCGCTCAAGTACCTCAAGAAGGGCGGCCTGCGTGCGCAGCACGTGCTCGATCGCCTCGACAAGCTGGGCGGGCGCGAGTCGATCATCACGACCGACGTCGGTCAGCATCAGATGTGGGCCGCGCAGTTCTGCCTCACGACGAAGAACCGTCACTGGATCTCGTCGGGCGGCGCGGGAACGATGGGGTTCGGCCTTCCCTCGGCGATCGGCGCGCAGTTCGCGAGGCCGAAGGAGAAGGTGTGGACCGTGTGCGGTGACGGCGGCTTCCAGATGACGATGCCGGAGCTCGCGACGGCGGCTCTTCACAAGCTCCCCATCAAGATCCTCATCATCAACAACAGCTACCTGGGCATGGTTCGGCAGTGGCAGGAGCTGTTCTTCGACAACCGCCTCTCGGGCGTCGATCTCGAGGGCAACCCCGACTTCGTCAAGCTCGCGGGCGCCTACGGCATCAAGGCGTTCCGCATCAAGCGCCCGTCGGAGGTCGATCGCATCCTCAAGGCCGCGCACGCCTACAACGACGGTCCGGTTCTCGTCGAGGCCGAGGTCATCAAAGAGGACAACGTGTTCCCCATGATCCCCGCGGGCGCGCCGCTGCGGGACATGATCATCGATCGCCCGAAGTACAAGATGGCCAAGCCCGAAGGGAGCACCTGAGATGTCCGCCGTCGCCCTCGCCGCGCCGATGTACCCGTCGTCCGCGCTCAACACGATCTCGATCCTCGTTCGCAACAAGCCGGGCGTCCTCGTGCGCATCGCGCTCGTGTTCGCGCGGCGTGGCTACAACATCGAGAGCCTCGTCGTGAGCGCCGACGCCGCCAACGCCGCGTTCTCGCGCATGACGATCACCTGCTCCGGCGATCCCGAGACGCTCGAGCAGATCATCAAGCAGCTCACGAAGCTCATCGACGTCGTGCGCGCCATCGACCACACGGGCCAGCAGGTCATCGAGACCGAGACGGCGCTCGTCAAGCTGAAGTGCCGGCTCGACGAGCGCACGGAGCTGCTGCAGATCAGCGAGCAGTACAACGCCAAGGTCGTCGACTACGGACCCGACTCGCTCGTGCTGCGCCTCTACGGCGTGAGCGCGAAGCTCGACGCGTTCTTCGAGCTCATGTCTCAGTACAACGTCGTCGAGCTCATGCGTTCGGGCAAGGTGCTGATGGCGCGCGGGCTCGAGACGACGTAGCGGTCCGACCTAGCGTACGACCTTAGAACGTTCCGCTGAACATCATCCCGGTGCCGTCCTTGCCGACGGGCGCCGGCGTGACCATGACGTTGAGCGCGAGATCGTTGCGCACGAGGATGGGCCTGGGAGACAGCAGCCCATGGAAGAACAGGGCCGCGCCGATGCCCTGACAAAGGCCGTCGATGACCAAGAACTCGTTGGCTGCGGCCGAGTCCGATTTGCTGATCTCGATGAACGGCCCGAGGACGGGGAGATAGAGCCAGCCCGCGGGGTTGCTCTCTCCCGTCGTGCTCGACAGGTCCGCGCCCAACGAGGCCGTCCACGACGAGATGATGTACGGGACGCCGAAGAGGATCGCGCCCGAGATGATCTCACCCTTTCGCACGCGCTCCTCGCGGTGGTATCCCCACGGGATCTGTTCGCCGTCGTTCCAGTCTTTGATGTAGCGGGGTCCCGACAGCGCGACGCTCTGCGGGACGTAGTACGGCTGCGTCGTCTGCGACAGCGGCGCGACGAACTCGCCGTTCGGTCCGACGCCTGAAGGAGGCGCGCCCCAACCCTGATTCACGGGGTAGCCGGGCGGAGGCGGAGGCGACGCGCCCGGCGGGGGCGATTGCGGCGCCGGTGTCATAGGCGGCGTCTGCGCAGCGGCCGGCCGTGCGAGCACCGCGGCGGCGGACAGCGAGAGAACGGCGGTGAACCGAATCGAACGAGCGGTGAACGAAGAGTGTGTGCGCATGGTCCCCCCGGCTACGCAAGAGCCGTGACAACGTCTTGCCCGCGTCCGGCGCGGCCTCGCGCGGGATCACGGGCTGTCTTCGACGGAACTCTGTCCGATCTTCAACAGCCGTCCGCCAACCGGCCAACGGTGTGACCTTTTGTCGCACCGCCCTTTGTGGCGCGCCCCTGCTGCGATACCTTGCGCGCGCGGAGGACACACGGTGAGAAGAGCGAGAGCGACCTGTTGGATTTCGTTGGCGGCATTTGGACAACTGTTGCTGACGACGGCCGCGCACGCGCAGACGGCGGCGCCCATGACGGCCCCCGTGGCCGCGCCGCCGGCGGTCGCCGCGCCGCCGCCCGGCGCTCCGCTGCCCCCTCCCTATGGCGGCTACCCGCCCCCGCAGCTGACGCAACCGATGATGCCGCGGCCCGTGGCCGGGCCCTTCGTTCGATTGACGACGGACAATATGAACGGGCGCCTCCAGGTCATGCGGATGAAGTGGACCAACGTCTGCGCGGCGCCGTGCGAAGTCGCCGTCGATCCGAACGGCGTCTATCGCATCGGCGGCGGAACGGTGCGGCCGTCCGAGGAGTTCCGCATGCCGCGCCCGGCGGGAAACGTCCTCATCGACACGCAGACGGGATCGACGGTGAAGCACTGGGTCGGCTTCGGCATGATCCTGGGAGGCCTGGGCGCCGTCCTCGCGGGCGCGCTCGTCTACTCAGTGGCGCCCAGCGAAAACAGCCAGACCGATGTGTTCGGAGACGTGAACAACTCGACGCGCAACTTCGACCACACCGTTGGAATCACGTACATCGTCATTGGCGCGCTCGTGGCCGCAATCGGGATTCCGCTCTCGATGAGCAGCACGTCTGTCACGGTTCGCTGAGGCGGCCTCAGGCCCAGCGGAACGCGCGCAGCCCGAGCGCGTAGCCCGCGGCGCCCCATGCGACGAGGATCGCGCACGGCGTGGCCAACGCCGACGCGCCCGCGCCGTCGATCACGACGGCGCGGAGCGCTTGGTTGAGCGCCGAAAGCGGCAGCACTGCGATGAGCGGCTGCAGGATCGCGGGGAAGTGCGCGTTCGAGAAGAACACCCCCGAGGTGATGAACATCGGGATCATGACGGCGTTGATGAGCCCCGTGACGCTCTCGATGTTCTGCGCGCGGCTCGAGACGAGGATCGCGATGCCGCCGAAGGACAGCGCGCCCAACGTCGCGACGGCGGCGAGCGCGGGGAGCGAGCCCGCGACGCGCACGCCGAAGACGAGGCGCGCGAACACGAGCAGCGTCGCCGTCTCGATGGGTACGACGACGAGGCGCGCGAGCATGAACGCCGTGAGCAGCTCGGCGCGGCGCATGGGCGTCGCGAGCAGACGCTTGAGCAGCTTCCGCACGCGCAGGTTCACGATGGCCCAGCCCACGCCCCACAGCGAGCCCTGCATGACGTTCATGCCGATGAGGCCCGGCACGAGGAAGTCGACGTAGCGCGTGCCCGGCGTCGACTGGCGCTCGTCACGGACGGCGACGGGATCGACGCGGCCCCACGCGCGCTGCAGGGCGCGATCGACCTCGAGGCGCGCGAGGCGCACGCCGGGCCGCATTGGATCGAAGGCGTAGCGGACGTCGCCGGCGTCGCCGTCGCTGGGCGCGCCGGGCGGTGCGAACACGGCGAGGGCGAGCGCGCCCGTCGCGAGCGCGCGGCGCGCCTCGCCCTCGGGAAGGCGGCGCACGGGGAAGCCGGCGGCGCCGATCGCGGCGGCCCAAGGCTCGGGAAACGGCGCGACGACGCCTACCGCGGGCCGCGCGCCCGACGAGCCGCGGAACGCGAGGCCGAGGCCGACCGTGAGCAGCAGCGGGAACGCGAAGATCCAGAACAACGTGCCGGGCTCGCGCGCGA
>DATAZS010000314.1:0-22199 GCA_036271915.1 Polyangia bacterium | reverse complement strand
CTCGCGTGGATCCCGATCTTCTCTCTCGTCTATCTGCTGCCTCTCACATGAACGACGCCGCCACGAGTCCCGCGACTGACGTGACGCCCACGCGGGCGTGGCGCCTCGTCGCGACGTTGTTTGCGTTGCTCGCGCTCACGGGGCTCGAGGTCGGTGTCGTCAACCTGCCCGTCGACCGCGCCGCGCGCATCACGGCGCTCGTCGGCCTCGGCATGACGAAGGCGCTCCTCTTGCTCGCGTCCTTCATGCGCATCGGCCGAGAGTCGCGCATCCTGCGCCTCGCCGTGCTCGCGCCCCTCGTGCTCGCGCCCGGCTTCGCCATCGCCCTCATGCTCGACGCCGTCTTTCGCGTGACGCTGCGATGAGGATGCGTCGCTTCCTCGCGCTCGTCGCCGTGCTCGCCGCGCCATCACCCGCGTGGGCGCTGTGTCCCAACTGCCTCGGCCAGAACGCGACCCTCACGCCGACGTTTCGCATCGTCGGCGTGTTCCTGCTGATCCCGCCCGCGGTCTTCTTCTTCGTCGCGCGCGTGATCCGCCGGCTGTCGCGGTAGCGGCGCCGCTCAGCGCGGGCCGTCGATGCCGGCGTCGGGCTGTGGCGGTTCCCACCACGGCTGGTTGAGCAGGCTCTTGCGGAGCGCGGCGGCGCCGGGCGTGTCGCGCAGGTCGACGAGCGAACGGACATAGTGAGCGAGGGCCCACAGATCGGGCTCGGGGAGGACGTTCTTCCACGTCGGCATGGCGGTGCCGCCGATGCCGCACGCGATCGTGCGGTAGATGTCAGAGACGGCGTCGCCAGCGCGCAGCGGGCTGAAGGTGAAGTCGGGCGGCAGGATCTTCACGCCGTAGTCGCTGTCCTTCGCGACGGGATCGTAGAGGTCGGCGCGGAACTCGCGCACCTCCATCGACGTCAGCTCCTTCGTGAAGGCGTAGATCTCGGGGTGCGTCGCGTAGGCGGGGTGGCACGCGACGGCGCACTGGGCGAGGCCGTGATAGACGCGTTTGCCGCGATCGACGCCAGCGGCCTCGCGCCCCGCCCACGGATCGGGTGATGTCGCGATCGGATCGCCCGCCGTCTCCGTGAGCCAGCGGGGCGAGAACGCCTTCACGTATTGGATGAGGTCGTCGAGCTCGGCGACGGGCACGTCCCAGGCGAGCATCGCCGTGCCGTGCAGACCGCCGCGAATGATGCGCACGAAGTCGGCGTCAGTCGGCAACTGACCCGCGGCGACGCCGCCGAACTTGTAGATTCCGAGGCGAAGGTCGCGCGGCGGCGGCGACAGCCCCGCGGCCGCCGTGCCTTTGCCGTCCCCCTCGTTGCCGTGACAGGGACGGCAATAGCTCGCGTAGACCGCGCGGCCGTGGTCGAGCGCCGCGACGGAGGTCGCGCGCCCGCCGAGCGTGAGCGGCGCGTCCCGACGCGCGGGCTCGACGCCGCGCCGACACCCGCCCACGGTGAGCGTGAGCGCGAGCAACGCGAGCGTCCCCATCGTCACCTTCATCGTCATCGCAGGCACGCGCCCACATAGAAGAGGAGCCACACGACGAGCACGAAGTCCCAATACAGCGCGCAGAGGCCGAGCCTGCGCGCCGCGGACGCGCCGCGCGTCCAGAACGTCGCGACGAGCGCGAGCGCCATCAACCCGCCGACGACGTGCAGCGCGTGCAGCCCCGAGATCGCGAAGAACACCGAGCCGTAGATCCCCGACGAGGGCCCCACGCCCGCGCCGACGAGCGCGCGCCACACGATGACCTGCGCCGCGAGGAAGCCGACACCGAGCGCGAGCGCGCCCCACGCGCGACGCCGCGCCGAGGCGAGCGCGTCCCGCCGTGCCGCCGCGCGCGCCGCCCGCAACGCGAGGCTCGCCGCGAGCAGCACGAGCGTGTTCACGCCGAGCGCGCCGCGCGGCAGCGGCGCCTGGCCCGCGGGCGGCCACGCGGGAGCCTGCGCGCGCATGACGGCGTAGGCGAAGAACAGCGCCGCGAAGAGCATCGTCGTCGCGCCTAGAAAGATCGTCATGCCGACGGTGGCCGTCGCGGCGTCGCGGCGCGCGTCGGGCAGTGCTGCGCTCGTCACGCCGTGCCCTCGTCGGGAGCGAGCACGTCGGCCGCGTCGCTCTGCGCGAGCCAGTCGCGCCCGAGGCGCTCGCGCACGAGCGGGTTGCCGAGCTCGTGAGGGCCGTGCGCGACGACGGGGATCTCGTCGAAGTTGTCGTGCGGCGGCGGTGACGACACCGTCCACTCGAGCGTGCCCACCTCCCATGGGTTCTGGGGCGCGACGTGCCCGCGCGCCAGGCTCCAGAAGAAGTTCACGACGAAGATGAGCTGCGACGCGCCCAGCACGAAGGCCGCGTTCGAGATGATCCGGTTGAGCGGCAGCAGCGGCCGCAAGAACTCGTACACCGACGGGTCATACAGCCGCCGCTGCATGCCCGCGTAGCCGATGAGGAGCTGCCCGCCGAAGACGATGTTGAGCGTGACGATCGTGAGCCAGAAGTGCAGCTTGCCGAGCGGCTCGCTCATCATGCGGCCGAACATCTTGGGGAACCAGAAGTGCACCCCCGCAAAGATCGCGAGCAGCACGGCGGCCGCCATGATGAGGTGGAAGTGCCCGACGACGAAGTACGTGTCGTGCAGGTACATGTCCGCCGTGATGTCGGCGAGGAACAGGCCCGTGAGGCCCCCCACGCCGAACGTGAACACGAGCCCGAGGCAATACAGCATCGGCGTGTCGAGGTGCATGGCCCCGCGCCACAGCGTGCCGAGCCAGTTGAGGAACAGCAGCACGGCGGGCACCGAGATGATCATGGTGAGCACCATGAAGCTCTCGCCGAGCAGCGGGCTCATGCCGGTCGTGAACATGTGGTGGCCGTAGACGAGGCTGGACAGCGCCGTCACGGCGACGAACGTGCCCACGGTCACGCGGTAGCCGTAGGCGGGCTTGCGCGCGAAGAAGCTCAGCAGGTCCGACACGATCCCCCAGGCCGGCAGGATCAAGATGTAGACCTCGGGGTGGCCGAACAACCAGAACAGGTGCTGGTACAGGATCGGATCGCCGCCACCCTTGATCGTGCTGCCCGCGATGAAGAACTGCGTGCCGAACACGCGATCGAAGAACAGCAGCACCATGCCGGCGGCGAGCACGGGGACGAAGAGCGCGTTCAGGATCGACGTCATGAGGAAGCCCCACACCGTGAGCGGCAGGCGGAACCAGGTCATGCCGGGCGCGCGCTCGCGGATGATCGTCGTGATGTAGTTGACGGCGCCCATGATCGACGAGACGCCGTTCAGGTAAATCGCGACGACCCACAGCGTTTGACCGAGCCCGGGCGAGCCCACGGCCGTCGACAGCGTCGCGTACGCCGTCCAGCCGGCCTGCGGCGCGCCCAGCGGCACGAAGAACGACGCCGTGAGCGTGCCCGTGGCCGCCGCCATCGTCCACACCGACAGCGCGTTGAGCGTCGGGAACGCCATGTCGCGCGCGCCGATCATGAGCGGGATGCAGAAGTTCCCGAACGCGCCGATGAGGATCGGCGTCACGGCGAAGAAGATCATGATCGTGCCGTGCATCGTGAACAGCGACGTGTACGCCGCGGGCGAGATGATGCCGCCCGACGCGCCGAAGAGCGCGCGGCCCACCACGGGCACGGGCGCCTCCGGGTGCGCCATCTGCCAGCGGATGAGCATCGCCATGAAGCCGCCCACGGCGAGGAACGCGAGCCCGAGCCCGAGGAACTGCTTCGCGATGACCTTGTGGTCGCGCGAGAACACGAAGCGGGCCAGGAAGCCGGTGGGCGCGGGGTGCCGGTCGCTCGTCGCCTCGATCATCCTTGATCCCAATCCCACGCCTCGAGGGCGGTGTCCGATTTGGCGTCGAAGCGCAGGCGCGCGTCGTCCGCGGCGCGCTGCTGCCACGCGCGCCAGTCGGCGTCGGGCGTCGCGTACAGATCGCCGTGCATCTTGTAGTGGCTTACGCCGCAGTGCTGCGCGCAGCCGAGCTCCGTGTGTCCCGCCTCGCGCGCCTCGAACCACAGGCGCGTCGTCAGGCCCGGCACGGCGTCGATCTTCGTGCGGAAGCTCGGCAGGTACAGCGAATGGATGACGTCCTTCGAGCGCAGCTTGAGGTAGATGGGTCTTCCCGTGGGCACGCGCAGCTCGTTGAGCGTCACGACGTCGTCGCGCGTGCCGAAGCGTCCGTCGGGCCCCGCGAGCCGGAACGTCCACGACCACTGGCGCGCCGTGACCTCGACGCGTACGGCGTTCGGGTCGTGGTCGGGGTAACGCCAAAAGCGCGTCTCGAGGTGCCCGAGCGAGCGTCCCGCGAGCACGGCGTCGATGCCGAGGAACATCGCGATGGCGACCATGAGCGTGAGCACGTGGTCACGCCGGCGATCGCCGTGCGTGTAGTGCGCGACGCGCGCGCCGCGCTGGCGGTGGAAGAGCAGGGCGACCAGCATCACGAGCACGACGATCGCGAGGCAGATCGCCGTCGCGACCGTGAGGTACCGGAAGGCACCGTCGACGAGGTGCCCGTCGAGCGAGGCGTCACGAGGAGGGCCGATGGGCACGGCCATTCCTACCGGTCGCCGCGGAACACGTCAACCGCCGCCGTTGTTGGTAAGATGCCGCTTCGATGAGCGGCCCCGCGGACGAGATGCTCGATCGACAGGTCGGCCGCTATCACATCACGCGCCACCTGGCGTCGGGCGGCATGGCCGAGCTCTACATCGCGCGCCAGGAGGCCATGGGCGGCTTCGAGAAGGAGATCGTCGTCAAGATCCTCCAGCCGCGCTACGCCGAGAACCCGCGCGTCGTGCAGATGTTCCTCGACGAGGCGCGGCTCGCCGCGAAGCTGAACCACCAGAGCATCGTCCACGTCTACGACGTCGCCCAAGAAGGGTCGATCGGCGGTGGCATGATCTACATCGCCATGGAGTACATCCGCGGCGAGACGATCACGGACATCGTGCGCCGCGGCCTCGCCGTGGGGAAGTATCTGCCGCTCGAGCACGCCGTGCACGTCGTGCGGCAGACGGCCGCGGGCCTCGCCTACGCGCACGGCTTCCGCGATCCCGACGGCCGCCTCGTGCGCATCGTTCACCGCGACGTCTCGCCCACGAACATCCTCGTGACGACCGAGGGGCAGACGAAGATCGTCGACTTCGGCATCGCGCGCGCGCAGGACGAGCTGCGCGACGAGAACGGCCGTCCCGGCAAGGCGTCGTACATGTCGCCCGAGCAGGTGCGCGGCGCGGCCGTCGACTACCGGTCCGACATCTTCTCGCTGGGCATCATCCTCTACGAGCTCGCGCTCGGACAGCGCCTGTTCCGCGGTCCCGCCGACGCCGTCATGAAGCGCATCGTCGACGAGCCGATCGCCCCGCCCACGGCCATCAAGCGCGACTTCCCGCCCGCGCTCGAGCTCGTCGTCATGCGCGCGCTCGAGAAGCGCCCCGAGGATCGTTACCAGTCGGCCGAGCAGATGCGCGTCGACCTCGAGGAGTTCCTGGCCGACGAAGGCTTGCGCACGGGCTCGCGGCGCATGGCCGCCTACATGAAGGAGATCTTCCCGCACGAGGGGCCGGCGCCCATCGCGACGGCGAGCCTGGGCGACAGCGGCGGCGTCCCGCTCGACGTGCGCGTGCGCGACGACTCGGAGGAGCTGAACTTCGATCGGCGCGCCCCCATGTCGCTGCGCTTCGAGGCGGCGCCTCACGAGGATGAGGCGGCCGCGCCGCGCTACCCGGCCCCGATTCCAAGGGACGACGCGCGCGCCGAGGCGGTCGCGCCAACGATCTCCCGGCGCGCCGCGAGCCCGGCCACCAACGGGGTCGCCAAGACGTCCCCGATCGCCGGCGCGGCGCCTCCCTCCGAGAGGCCGAACAGGCAGACTCTGGCCGCGCCACGGCCCGAGGTCGTGCCTGCTCCCACCCCGCGCGCGGCCCCGTCAGAGGTCGCCGATCATGTGTCAGCCCCGCCACGAAATCGGATGGGCTGGGTGATCCTCGTCGTGCTTTTGTTGGGGGCCGCGGCGTTGGCGTTCGTGGGGACTAGGTGATAGTTTGGCGTCCTTCGTCGACTATGTCCGACGCCCTCGTCTGACGACCTCCGCGCCGCCGGCTTAGATTATAGAAACGACGCGACCCGCCGAAAATGATGAGGCGGTGAACCGCAGCCTGCATCTGCCTACGACGATCGCGCAAGGCCCACCCCCGGCATGAAATTCGTCTGCGACCGCTGCCAAACCAAGTACTCCATCGCGGACGACAAGGTCCGCGGGAAGGTCCTGAAGGTCCGGTGTAAGACGTGCCAAAACGTCATCACCGTGCGTGAGGCCGGCGCCAAGCCCTCGGTGGGCGGGCTCGCACCCGTGCGGCCGTCGGCGCCAGTATCGACGCTGGGCGAGTCGCACGAGGATCCGTCCGAACGAACGGCCATCGCGGCGTCGCCCCTCGGCCTCATGGCGGATCTCGCGCCGGGCCGCCGGCCGACGCCGCCACCGCCGCCACCGCTCGGCGACGGCATCGAGTGGTTCTTGGCCCTTGAGGGCGCCCAGCAGGGGCCGTTCACGCGCAAGCTGCTCGTCGACAAGGTGCTCGCGCTGCCGAAGGAAGCGGACGTCCACGTCTGGAACGACCAGATGGACGGTTGGAAGGCGCCCGTCGATGTGCCCGACGTCGCGCGCGATCTGGCGGCGCGCCGCGCGCCCGGACTGCCGACGCGACCACCGCTGCCGCGCCACACGCCTTCGCCGCCCGCGCCGCCCGTCGCGGCTCGGCGTCCCGCGATGACCCAGCCGCTCGTGAGCGGCGTCGGCGCAAAGATCGCGGTGCCGACGGCGCTCCCGACGCACTTGCCGGCGCCCACGACCGCGGCGGCGCACGCGCACGCCGTTCCTGCGCCGCACGCCCACGAGCCTTCAGCGAAAGCGCCGCCGCCCTTCGCTTCACACGCACCGGCGCACGCACCGGCCGCGCACGCGCCGGCGCACGCCCCCAAAACGAACGGCGTCGCGGCGCACGCGTCGGCGCCGGCGACGGCGCTCCCGGGCGGCGAGTCCGACGCGCTGAGCGCGCTCAACCTCGGCGGCACGTTGGCCCCGGCTGGCGCGAAGGCGTCGTCCGCGGCCGCGCCGCGCATCATGGACGTCGGCGAAGCGACGGCCTGGAGCGGCGCCGGTCGTGTCCAAGAGGATCGCCACAAGAACACGAAGATGGCCTTCGGCCTGCTGGGCCTCGTGGCCGTCATCATCGTCGTCGTCGCCCTCAACATGAGGACGAAGCCGCCCGTCGTCGCGACACAGCCGCCCGCGAAGGCGGGGCTCGACAGCGAGGCGCTCGGCAAGCTCAACGAGATGGCGGCGCAACAGAAGAACGAGCCGCCGAAGCCGACCGCGGGCGAGGAGCCGTCGGCGAACTCCGAGCCGACGCGCGGCGGGAGAAACGCGCGCGGCAAGGCCGTGCGCGGGCGCGCGCAGCCGGCTCGTGGCGCGACGTCGCCCAGCACGTTCACGGGAACGAGCGCGACCGCGGCACCAACGGCCGCGACGACGCCGGCAGGCGGCGCCTTTCACGAGCGCAGCGTGACGCCCGTGGCGGCCTCGACGCGCCCGCCGCCCAACCAGGGCGAGATCTCGCGCGTCATCGCCAACAACAAGCTGGGCATCAAGACCTGCTACCAGCGCGCGCTCCTGCGCGACAGCAACCTCACGCACGGCAAGATCGTCGTCGGCGTCTCGATCGGGATCTCGGGTCGCGTCAAGCACGTCACCGTCGACGGCCCGTCGTCGTTCCGCACGCTCGAGCCCTGCATCAAAGAGATGGTCGGCCGCTGGACCTTCCCTCAGTCGGGCGAAGAGTACGGCACCGAGTTCTCGTACCTGTTCCAGGGCAACGAATAGCGTGGGGGAGTCTGCGACTCCCCCACGGGCCCCCTCGCAGAACGCTCCGCAAGGTGAGCCGGCCCAGCGAAGCTGGGCCTCCCGTCGATGAACGCGCTCGCTGCGCTCGCTCTGGCGGCCGGGTACGGATAGAGTTCGCGCTTCATGCGGCACCCGTATTCGGAGTTTTTGGCGCGCGTCGACAAGCCTTCACGTTATGTCGGAGGCGAGTATCAAGAGGTGCGCAAGGATCCGAAGGATGTTCGCGCGCGCGTGTGCCTGGCCTTCCCGGATGTCTACGAGATCGGGATGTCGCACCTCGGGACGAAGATCCTCTACGGCATCCTCAACAAGACGGACGGCGTCGCGTGCGAGCGCGCGTTCGCGCCGTGGGGCGACTGCGAGGCCGAGCTGCGCGCGCGCAAGCTGCCCGTGCTCACGCTCGAGTCGGCGGCGCCGCTCACCGAGTTCGACGTCATCGGCTTCTCGCTGCAGTACGAGCTGACGTACACGAACGTGCTCAACCTGCTCGATCTCGCGGGGCTGCCGCTGCGCGCGGCGGAGAGAGGTGAGACCGCACCGTTGATCATCGCGGGTGGCCCGACGGCGACGCACCCGGAGCCGCTCGCGCCGTTCATCGATGCGTTCTTCATCGGCGAGGCCGAGGAGCACCTGCCCGCGCTCGTGCTCGAGGCGGCCGAACTGCGCCGCGCGGGCGTCACACGACGCGAGCGCCTGATTCGACTCGCGGCGAAGTATCCGCTGTACGTGCCCGAGCTCTACACGACGAAGGTCGACGACGAGACCGGCTTCGTCGTCGTCGACGGTCCGACCGATCCGCGCGTGCCCGCGCGCCCCAAGCGCGTGTGGGTCGCCGACATCAACAAGTTCCCGTTCCCCGACGACTCGCCGCTGCCGTACGCCGAGGCGATCTTCGATCGCATGGCCGTCGAGGTCGCGCGCGGCTGCACCGAGGGCTGCCGCTTCTGCCAGGCCGGCATGATCTATCGGCCCGTGCGCGAGCGCGATCCGGTCGCCGTCATCGACGCCGTCGTCAACGGCGTCAAGAAGGGCGGCTACGACGAGACGGCGCTCACGTCGCTGTCGACGGCCGACTACTCGTGCGTGACGCCGCTCGTGAAGGCGGCCATGGCGAAGCTGCGCGACGAGAAGGTGTCGATGTCGGTGTCGTCACTGCGCGCCTATGGCCTCAACGAAGATCTCCTGAGTGAGATGGCGACCGTGCGCGCGGGCGGCCTTACCTTCGCGCCCGAGGCGGGCACGCAGCGCATGCGCGACGTCATCACGAAGAACGTCACCGAAGAGGACATCGCCGAGTCGGCGCGCCGCGTGTTCGGGCGCGGCTTCCAGCGCATGAAGCTGTACTTCATGATCGGTCTGCCGACCGAGGAGGACGTCGACGTGCGCGGCATCGCCGAGACGGCGGCGCGCGTGCAGGGCATCGGACGCGAGCACCTGCGCGGCGCGCGCGTCGTCGCGTCCGTGTCGACGCACGTGCCGAAGCCGCACACGCCGTTCCAGTGGTGCGCGATGGACACGGAGTCTGAGACGGCGCGCAAACAGAAGATCCTCGCCGACACGGCGAAGCAGCTGCGCGTCGACCTCAAGGTGCACGAGAACCAGCAATCGCACGTCGAGGGGATCTTCGCGCGCGGCGATCGCCGGTGCGCCGATCTGCTCGAGCGCGCGTTCCGCCTCGGCTGCCGCTTCGACGGCTGGGACGACGTGCTGCGCATGGATCTGTGGGAGCAGGCCATCGCCGAGCTGCGCGCCGAATCCGGGCTCGAGATCGATCGCTACCTGGGCACGATCCCCGTGACGGCGCGCCTGCCGTGGGATCACATCGACATCGGTCTCGAGCCGAGCTTCCTCGCGCAGGAGTACCGCAAGGCGCTCAAGGATCGGCTGTCGCCGCCGTGCGGGAAGATCTACAAGCGCCTGCTGCACCCCAACAACGTCGCCGACGCCGAGGCGCTCGCCGCGAAGAAGCTCGTCTGTTACGACTGCGGCGTCGGCTGCGACCTCGAGGGCATGAAGGCCGAGCGCCTCTATTACCTGCGCCGCATGAACGCCTGGGCGCCCCCCGTCGCCAACACGACCCCACGCCTCATGGAGCCCACGGAAGACGAAGAGGCGAGCTCAGCGCGGCTCAGCCGCGCTGAGGGAGGGGGCCCGGGGACTGCGAGCGGCAGCGAGCCAGTCCCCGTCAAGAGGAACAAGCACGCCAAGCCGCAGCCCGCGCCGCAGAAGGAGCAGGGGACGCAGCACCGATATCGCCTGCGCTACGCGAAGGTCGGGCGCGCGGCCTACCTCGGCCACCTCGATCTCGTGCGGCACCTGCCGCGCATCTTTCGGCGCGCGGGGCTCGATCTCTATTACTCGGGAGGCTTCCACCCGAAGCCCGAGCTCACGTTCGGGCCGGCGCTCGGCCTCGGCATCCCGTCGCTCGGCGAGCTGCTCGACGTGTCGCTCGCCGACGGGCCCGACGCCGACGAGTTGCTCGCGCGCCTGCGCGCCGTGGCGCTGCCCGGCGTCGAGCTGCTCGAGGCCACGCGCCTCGGCGACAGCGATCGCGCGCTCGGCCGCGTCATCTCGCGCGCCGAGTTCGCGGCGCGGCTGCCCGACGACGCCGACCTGCCGCGCGCGCTCGCGCTCCTCGCGTCGGACGCGCCCATCGCGACGCGCCGCGAGTCGGAGAAGGGCCTCGCGCGCATGGTCGACGTGCGGAAGTCGTTGCTCGCCGTCATGCCGTTCGACGACCCGAGCGTGCGTCAGCGCCTCGACTGGCCCACGGGGACGCTCGTCCGCTTTGCGGTCGCCGTGAGCCAGGAGGGCAGCGCGCGCCCCGTCGAGGTCGTGCGCGCGCTCTTCGGTGACGACGTCGCGGCGGGCACCGAGCTCGCGCGCCTCGCGCTGTGGGCCACCGAGGGCACTGACACGGCCGTCGATCCGCTGCACCTCGAGACGCTGCGCCGCCCGACCGCGGCCGCGCCGGCCGGCGATCAGCTGGCCTCGACGCCGTGATCGAGACCCACGACCTCACGAAGTCATTCGGCGCAAAGACGGCCGTGCGCGGCGTCTCGCTGCGCGTCGAGGCCGGCGAGGTCATGGGCTTCCTCGGCCCCAACGGCTCGGGCAAGACGACGACGATCCGCCTGCTCATGGGACTGCTGCGTCCGTCCTCGGGGCGCGCGTCGATCCTGGGGCGCGACTGCCACGTCGACGCCGTCGCGCTCAAGCGCGACGTCGGCTACCTGCCCGACGAACCCTTTCTCTATCCGTACCTCACGGGCCTCGAGATCCTCGAGCTCGTCGCCGGCCTCCACGGCTTTCCGCGCGACGAATCGCGCCGCCGCGCGGGCGCGCTCGCCGAGCGCCTCGGCCTCGGCGCCGCCGGGAGCGCCTACTCGGTGACGTACTCGCTCGGGATGAAGAAGCGCCTCGCGCTCGCGATGGCGCTCATCCACACGCCGCGCGTGCTCATCATGGACGAGCCGACGAACGGCCTCGATCCGAAGGGCGCGCGCGAGATGCGCGCGACGATCGCCGAGCTGGCCGCCGAGGGCCGCACGATCTTCCTGTCGACGCACCTGCTCGACGCCGCCGAGAAGCTGTGCCACCGCGTCGCCATCATCCGCGACGGCGCGCTGCAGGCCGTGGGCGCGCCCGTCGAGCTGCGCGCGCGCTTCCAGACGACGGCCGACACGACGCTCGAGGAGCTCTTCCTGCGCGTCACCGAGGGAGCGACGGAGTCCTAGTGGCCGACGCGACGTCGACCTCGCTCGGCGAGCGCGGCATCGGCGCGCTCCGCCTCGCGCGTCTCCTCATCCGCTACCGCCTGCGCTTCCTCTGGAACGGCGTGCGCGTGCGCGGCCGCGGCCGCTTCCCGACCCTCGTCGTCATCGTGGGCCTCTTCACGTCGTTCTCGTACGTGGGCCTGTTCGCGCAGGCCTTCGGCGTGATCTGTTCGCGCACGGACGTCGCGGGGCAGGTGACGGCGCTCGCCGTGGTCGCGCTCACGATCGCCTTCGGCAGCTTCACGGCGAAGGCCGCCAGCAGCGAGGCCGTGCTCGCGGGCTCTCCCGAGAACGAGTTCCTGCTCGCGCGGCCCGTGGCGCTGCCCACGCTCGTCGTCGCGCGCTGCCTCGCCGAGTCGGCGACCGATCCGCTGGGCGCACTCTTCCTGCTGCCCGTGCTGCTCGCGGCGACGCTCACGTGGGATCTGCCTCGGTGGGCCATCGCCATGGCGGCGCTCGTGTCGCTGCTCGTACAGCTCGGCGTCGCGGGGCTCGCGCAGGCCACGCAGATCTCCGTCGTGCGCTTCGTGCCGCGCGCGCGCCGCCGCGCGGCCTGGATGGCGCTGCGCCTGCTCGCCGCGCTGTCGCTCGCCGCGCTGTGGATGATGGGCACGCGCGTGCTGCGCGCGCCCGCGTCGCTCGCGACGAGCCTGCCGCCGCTCGGGCCCTACGTCTCGCGCACGCCGGGCGCGCTCATCGTCCGACCGTTCGCGGCGCTGCTGCATGGCGACGCCTCGGGCGCGCTCGTCGCGCTCGCCGTGCTCGCCGCCGCGACGTCCTTCGCCGTGTGGCTCGCCGCGCTCGTCGCGCGCTTCGCGGGCATGCAGGGCTGGGAGGAGGCGGGCGCGACCTGGGCCGACGCCGCCGTGCGCCCGCGCGCCGCGAACGCGCGCCACCTCACGGCGGCGACGAAGGATCTCGCGCTCATCACGCGGGATCGCGCGCAGCTCCTCGCGCTCATCGCCATGCCCATCATCTTCGTGGGCGTGCAGCTCTTCGGCGCGCTCGGCTGGAAGTGGTCGACGGCCAGCCTCGAGCGCATCTCGTACCTGGCGTTCTCACTCTCGCTCTACATGGCGACGATCGGACCGCTCGCGCACATGCAGGCCGAGCGTCGCGCGTTCTGGATCTTGCGCACGGTGCCCGTCTCGGTCGGGCGCCTGCTCGCGGCGAAGGCCCGCGCGTGGTCGATCGTCGTGGGCGCGCTCGCGCTCGTCGTGTACTCGGTCATGTCGTTCGGAGCGCCGCGCGTGACCGCCTCCGCGTGGCTCGGCACGGCCTTCATCGTCGTCATGGGCGGCGTCGGCATGACGTGGCTCGCCGTCGCGCTCGCCGCGGGCGCCGCCGACCTGTCCGACGATCAGCGCCCCGCGATCGGCCCCGGCACGATCTACACGTTCCTGTTCGTGGGCGGCCTCTATAACGTCGTCCTCGCGGGCGATCGCGCGGCGCGCGTGCGCGGCTTCGTGCTGTACGCGTTCGCGATCGCGGCGTACTGGCAGGGCGGCGTGCGGCAGGCCACCGTGTGCCTCGACGCCGAGGCCGCGCGCGCGCGCCGCCTCACGCTGGGCGACGGCGCGACGTTCCTCATCGCGCTCGCGCTCGGCCAACGCGCGACGGCGGCGCTGATAAGCTATGCGAGCGAACGGGGCACCTTCGACGTGCGTGTCATCAACCTCGGCATCGCGCTCCTCGTGGGGCTCGCAGTCGCGTTCTACCTGTGGCGCCGGCCGCCGACGATCGTCGAAGGCAGTCGCCGGCGCGCGGCCGCGATCGCGCTCGCCGCGGGGCTCGTCGCGGGCGGCCTCGCACGCGCGCTGGGATTCCCCGGCGCGGGCGCGCTGCATGAGCCCCGCGCGTGGGCATTCCTCCTGCTGTTGCCGCTCGCCGAGGAGCTGCTCTTTCGCGGCGTCATCCAGCGCGGCGTCGCCGAGCTCCTCGAGCCTCGGCCGGACGACCCAGCGCCACGGCGGCGTCACGTGCGCGCGGCGCTCGTGAGCGCCGCCGTGAGCGTCGTGCTCGCCGTCGTCGCGGGCGGCGGTGTGGGCGCGGCGCCCGTGAGCATTCTGCTCGTCATGAACGCCGCCGCCGCGCTGACGCGCGCCACGACGGGGCGCGTCTCTGCCGCGTTTCTGACGCGAATCGTGGCGACGACGCTGGCCGTCGTGCTCACGCGCTGACGGCCGCGGCAAGATCGACTACTATTTCAACGTGAAGCTTCACTTAAAGTCTTCGTTCGTCTCGTCTACTTTTCTCGCAGTCGTCGCCTCGTCCTTCGTCGCCTGCTCGGTGAACCACGACGGCCTCGGCGGTGTGACCATGCCGTTCTTGCACACGGACGGCGGCGCGGGCGCCACGGGCTCCGCGGGCGCGGGCGCGACGGCGGGCGCCTCGGGCGCGGCAGGTGATACGTCGCTCGGGGGCAGCAGCGGCGCCGCGGGAGACGTGGGGACGGCCGGCAGCACGGATACCGCCGGCACGACGGGCACCGCGGGGGATCTCGGGTCCGCGGGCGACTTGGGTACGGCGGGCGCGGGCACGGCCGGCGCGAACGGCACGGCGGGCGACGTCGGCACGGCGGGCGCGACGGGCACGGCCGGCATCGCGGGAACGGCCGGCGCGGGAACGGCCGGCGCGGGCACGGCGGGGGTCGTGGGAACGGCCGGCGCGGGCGGCACCGCCGGGATGACTGGCACCGCGGGCGCGAGCGGCACGGCCGGCGCGCCGCCGCCGCCCCCATGTAACGCCAACACCTGCAAGACCGGCTGCTGCTCCCAGGGCATCTGCATCACGAATCAATCGGACGCTCACTGCGGAGCAAATGGCGCCGCGTGCACGACGTGCGGCAGTTGCCAGCTCTGCAGCGACGCCGGCGCCTGCACCGTCGATCCGTCTTCGACGTGGCACGTGTTCTGCGGACAAGCCACGATCGCGATGTCGCCCCCGGGCGGCGGCACGTGGGATCCGCACTCGGCGAGCGGCGACGGCACGCAGCCCGATCCCTTCTGCGAGTTCGAGATGCCCGCGCATCAGGTCTCTGCGACGACCGCCGCGGTCTCGGCCACGCTGCCTGACACGTTCACGCCCGTGTGGAACGCGGACATCACGCCGCAGAAGAAGGGCATCAAGGCGTCGGACCTCATGTCGACGGCCAAGACCTGGCGCCTGTGGGTGGGCGACGCCGACGGCTGCTGCGCGGGCCAGGAGATCTGCGAGCTCGATCAGCCCCTGCCCGCGGCGGCGCTGCTCACCGGCCAGGCCAGCTACCAGAACCTCATGAGCTGCCTGTCGCTCTCCCTGAAGTTCGTCTGCGAGCCGTAGGCGCGCTTCAACCGGCGACGGCGAGACGGCGCGGCGCGGGCGGGGCGGGGGCGCGCACGAGCGGCAGCGGCACGTCGCCGAGCGCCGCCTTCCAGTCGGCGTAGCGCCCGCCGGCGCGGGTCGCGCGCGCCGCGGCGCGTCCCGCCTCGAACCCGCCTTGCGCGAGGCGATACTCGATCCACGCCCACTTGGGCGACGTCGGCCGGATCTCGAGGCGCCCGCGCACGGCCGCGCGCAGGCGCGCGAGGCGCGCGTCGATGACGTCGATGGCCTCGAACGGTGACTCGTCGAGCGGCGTGTTTCGCTTGGCGACGAAGGGCGCGATGCCGAACGCGAGGCGCGGCGCGATCTTGGCGAGCTCGAGGCCGAAGCGCGCGAGCTCCTCGATGTCGTCGTCGGTCTCGCCGGGCAATCCAACCATCATGTAAAGCTTTAACTGTTTCATGCCATGCGCGCGGCACAGCTCGGCGACGCGCAGCAGGTGCCGCTCCTTCGTCTTGCGCTGGATGATGTCGCGCATGCGCTCGGAGGCGCCGTCGGCGGCCGTCGTGAGAGAGTCGGCGCCGCCCCGCTTGAGCAGGCTCACGATCTCGTCGTCGAGGCGATCGGCGCGCAGGCTCGAGATGCCGACCTGCCGACCCGTGTCGACGACGTGGCGCAGGATCTCGGGCAGGCCGGGGTGGTCGGTGACGGCGGCGCCCACGAGGCCCACGCGGCGCGCACCGTCGGGGATGAGGCTCTTGACGCGCGCGGGCTCGACGAGGCGCATGCCGCCGTTCGTCGACCGACGCATGACGCAGTAGGTGCACCCGCGGTGGCAGCCGCGCTCGGGCTCGATGAGGAACATGTCGCGCAGCTCGGTGTGCGGCGTGATGATCTGCGAGTAGGCGGGCAGGTCCTCGTCGGGCGTCTTCGCGATCTCGCGCAGCACCTCGCCGTGGATCGACGGCACATAAAAACCCGCGCGCTTCGCGAGATCGGCGAGCAGCGCCGCGCGGTCGGGGAGGTCGAGCACGGCGGCGATCAGGATGGGGAGCAGCGACTCGGCCTCGCCCAAGATCATGACGTCGGCGTAGGGGCCCGCGGGCACGGGGTTCGAGAACGTGAGCGGGCCGCCGATGACGACGAGCGGGTGGCGCTCGGGGTGCTCGACGCGGTCCTCGGCGAAGGCGGGGATGCCCGCGAGATCAAGGCAGTCGACGAGGCCCGCGAGCTCGAGCTCATACGCGAGCGAGAACGCGACGACGGGGAAGTCGCTCACGGCCCGCGACGACTCGTACGTCTGCAGCGACTCACGCGACTGGCGCGCGGCGCGCGCGTCGTCGGGCAGGAACGCGCGTTCGGCCGAGATGCCCGGCATGGCGTTGAGCTGGCGGTAGACCGTCTGGTAGCCGAGCGACGACATGCCGACGTTGTAGGGGCTCGGGTAGACGAGCGCGATCGCGAGGCCGCCGTGCTTGCGCAGGGTGCCCGTCTCTTCTGCGAGGCGAGCCTCGCGGATGTCGCGAAATGACGGCATTCAGGTCCCCGGAAGGGGTCGTCCACTATACGTCACTCGGCGACGGCGAGCGCTTTTCCAACGGCGGGCGCCGCGGCGGCCGCCGCGCCGTGCCCCATCATCTGAAGGCGGTAGAGGCGCGCGTACTGGCCGCCGCGCGCGAGCAGCTCGTCGTGCGTGCCCTCCTCGGCCATGTGCCCGCGGTGGATGACGACGATGCGCGTCGCGCGCCGCACGGTCGACAGGCGGTGCGCGATGACGATCGACGTGCGCCCGCGCATGAGCTCGGCGATGCCGCGCTCGATGACGCGCTCGGTCTCCGGATCGACGCTGGCCGTGGCCTCGTCGAGCACGAGGATCTCGGGTTCGCGCGCGAGGGCGCGCGCGAACGCGATGAGCTGTCGCTCTCCCGACGAGAAGTTCGCGCCGCGCTCGACGACGGGCGCGTCCAAGCTGCCGGGGCGTCCGCTGATGACGCGGTCGGCGCCCACGCGGCGCGCCGCCTCGAGGATGCGCGCGTCGGTGACGGTCGGGTCGCCGAGGCCGATGTTGTCGCGCAGCGTGCCCGAGAACATGAAGACGTCCTGGCTCACGACGACGGTGCGGCGCCGCAGCGTCCGCTTGTCGATGGCGCGCACGTCGACGCCGCCGATGCGCACGGCGCCGCCAAGCACGTCATAAAGGCGCGGCAGCAGCTTGATGATCGTCGATTTGCCCGCGCCCGTCGCGCCCACGATCGCGATCGTCGAGCCGCGCGCGATGCTGAGCGAGACATCGGCCAGCACGGGGCGATCCGCGCGGTAGCCGAAGGTCACATGGTCGAGCTCGATGAGCGCGGGCTCGACGGCGCTCGTGCGCGCGGGCAGCGCCGCAGGCGAGACGGCGGCCGCGTCCAGGGCCGGCGTGTCGAGCAGCGAGAAAACGCGTTCGGCGGCCGCCATCGCCTGCTGCATGACCGTGTACTTCGTCGAGAGATCCCGGATGGGCGCGAAGAACTTCTCCAGGTATTGGATGAAGGCCACGAGCACGCCGAACGTGAGCGTGCCGTGAGCGATGCGCGCGCCGCCGTGCCACAGCAGGCCCGCGACGGCCAGCGAGCCCACGGCCTCCACGATCGAGTAGAGCGACGCGTCCGCGAAGATCGCGCGCGCGTTCGCGCGTCGGTAGTCGACGTTGATGACGTCGAACTCGCCCTCGACGCGCGCCTCCTGCGCGAAGGCCTGCACGACCTTGATGCCCGACAGGTGCTCTTGAAGGAACGCGTTGAGGCGCGCCATCTTGCCGCGGATCTCGCGGAACGCGTCGCGCACCCAGCCGCGGAAGAACGACGCGACGCCGTAGAGGATGGGCGCCGTCACCATCGAGAAGAGCGCGAGCTTCCAGTCCATGCTGAAGATGACGACGAGGATGAAGCCCAGGCGCACGAAGTCGCCCACGAGGCTCACGAGGCCCGAGGCGAACATCTCCGTGAGAGCCTCGACGTCGCTCGTGAGGCGCGTCATGAGGCGGCCGAGGGGCGTGCGATCGAAGAACGCCGCCGACAGCGCGAGCACGTGCGTGTGCACCTGGACGCGCAGGTCGTTCATGGCCTTTTGGCCCATGAGCTGCGTGAGGTAGGTCTGCGCGAACGAGGCGCCCGTCTGGCAGAGCAACGCCGCGAGGTAGAGGAAGCCGATCCGATTGAGCCCCGCGAGGCGCCCCACGGCGAGGTGCTCGTCGATGGCCTTCTTCAATAGATAAGGTTGCGCGAGCTCGATGGCGGCGGCGACGGGCAGCAGCGCGATCGCGAGCACGAGCGACGTGCGATACGGCCAGACGTACGAGAAGATCCGCTTGAGCAATACGCCGTCGAGGGCCTTGCCGATAGAATCCTCCGCCGGGCCGGTCGAGCCCGGGCGACCGCCGCCCGGAACGCGCACGGCGCTCACGCCGCCTCCTCGGACGCCGCTTCGGCGGCGAGTTGTTCTCGATAGAGGGACGCGTACAAACCGCCCGCGGCGAGGAGCTCGCCGTGCGTGCCGCGCTCGATAATGCGGCCCTCGTCGAGGACGACGATCTGATCCGCCTCTTTGACGGCGGCGACACGGTGGGAGACGACGATCGAGGTGCGCTCGCGCAGGATGGGGCGCAGGCGCGTCAGGATCTCGCGCTCGGTCTGCGCGTCGACCGATGACAGCGTGTCGTCGAGCATGAGGATGCGCGGCTCGGAGGCGAGGGCGCGCGCGAGCGCGACGCGCTGACGCTGGCCGCCCGACAGCGTGATGCCGCGCTCGCCCACGACCGTGTCGTAGCCGTCGGGGAGCACGGCGATGTCGGGCGCGAGGCCCGCCGCCTCGGCGGCCCACACGACGCGATCGCGCCGCCGCGTCTCGTCGATGTGGACGTCTCCCTCGTCGCGAATGCCGAAGCCGATGTTCTCGGCGACCGTCGCCGAGAACAGAAACGCGTCTTGCGGCGCGTACCCCACGAGCGAGCGCAGGCGCCCGAGCGGCAGCGTCGTGACGTCGTGCCCGCCGATCGAGACGGCGCCGGGCGCGACGTCCTGCAGGCGCACGAGCGCGTCGACGAGCGTCGTCTTGCCAGCGCCCGTCGGCCCGACGATCGCGAGCGTGCGGCCCGCCTGCACGGAGAACGACACGCCGTCGAGCAGGCGCCGGTCGCCCACCGTGAGCGTCAGATCGCGCACCTCGATCGCCGGCTCGATCGGCCCCGTGGTCGCGTCCGCGTGCACCGGATCTTTGATCGCGGGCTCGGTCCCCAGCAGGTCCCGCACGCGCGCCCACCCCGCGATGCCGCGCTGCCAGATGCCGATGATCCATCCGAGCGCGATCGTGGGCCACGACAGCTGCACGACGTACGCGTTGAACGCCACGAGCGCGCCCAGCGTCATGCGCCCCTCGATGACCTGGCGCCCGCCCACCCACAGCACGATGAGCGTGCCGCCGCCCGCGAGCATCGCGAACAGCGGCCCCAGCACGCCGCGCGCGCGCACGAGGCGCAGCGCGCGCACGAGGTACTCGTCGTTGAGCGCGCGGAAACGCCGATGGCGATCGTCCTCGAGCCCGTAGTGTTTGACGACGGAGATCCCGGCCAAGTCTTCCTGGATCGACGTCGACATGTGGCCGAGCTGCTCTTGCATCTCGCGGCTGGCCTTGAACATGTAGCGGCCCGACAGGCGCGCGCACGTCATGAGGATGGGGTAGGGCGCGAGCGCCGCGAGCGTGAGCGACGGCGACATCTTGAGCAGGATCCACGTCGTCGAGACGTAGACGATCGTCGTGTTGAACAGATTGAGGACACCCGGGCCGAAGAGCACGCGAACGGCGCCGAGGTCGTTCGTGAGCCGCGACATGACGTCGCCTGTGGCGTGCCGCCTATAGAAGGGGGCGTCGAGGCGCGTCAGGTGCTGGAACAGATCGCGGCGCAGCGTGTACTCGATGTTGCGGCCCGCGTTGAAGATGAAGACCCGCGACACCGTGCGGATGGCCGCCTGCAGGATCGCGAACACGCCGATGAGGATGGCGTCGCGCACGACGGCGCCCCGCGCGCTCGCGCCCATTGCCTGCAGCAGGTCGATGGCGTTGCGCAGGAGCCGCGGGATCGCGAGCGCGAAGACGTTCGTCCCTCCGAGCGCGAGGACGCCCACGAGGAGACGCCCCGCCTCGGGGCGGGCGCGGGCCAGCAGCGACGGCGTGGGGGCGGCAGCGGGGGATTCCGACACGGCGGAAGTATTCAACACGAAAGCGAGGCGAGCCCAGGGATCTTCGCGATTGAACCCGACAAATCGCTGGGTCTATAGTCTTCATTCTCTGATCCGCCGACCACAGCCGCCATGAACATCGACGTCTCGACCGCGCTGGCGACGCTCCAGCTGGATCCCGGGAACCCGCAGGCGCTCAAAGCGCTCGCGGACCTTCAACCGAGCGCCGACGTCGACGCCGCCGCGCTTCAGCTGGCGCTCGGCGACGCGCGCCGCTGGCACCGCGAGCGCGGCGACTACGAGCTCGTCCTGCAGCTGATGGAGGTCGAGCTCGCCTGGACGAAGGACGCGGCGCGCCGCGCCGACCTGCTCCACGAGAAGGGTCGCCTGCTGTCCGACGACTTGCTGCGCGGCGACGCGGGGCTCGCCGCCGTGCAACAGGCGCTCGAGGCGCTTCCGAGCCACGGACCGTCGAAGGAATCGTCCGCGCAGATGTCGCTCATGCGCGGCAACTGGCGGCCCATCTCGAAGCGCTACCTGCAGCAGGCGCAAGAGGCCGAGGCCGCAGGCAAGGACACCGCGCACGCCGCGAGCCTCTTCGTCTCGGTCGCCGAGCTGCTCCTCAAGTACGGCGGCGACGAGGCCGCGAGCCATGTCGACGCCGAGGCGCACCTGCGCAAGAGCCGCGCGCTCGACCCGGCGAACCGCCGCTCGGGCATCCACGTCGAGCGCCTGCTGCGCGACAAGTCGCGCTGGGACGAGCTCATCACGCTGTACGCGCAGCGCGCCGAGGCCGCGACGGCGCGAGAGGACCGCGCGCTGGCCGAGGTGATGGCCGGCGAGGTCAGCACGAAGATCGGCAAAGGCGACGAGGCGCTCGCGCACTTCCGGAAGGCGCTCGAGGCGAGCCCCAATGAGTCGCGCGCGCTGCGCCCCGTGCGCGCGGCGCTCACGAAGCAAGGCCAGAAGGGCGACGCGCAGGCGTGGGCCGAGCTGGCCAAGGTGCTCGAGGCCGCCGTGCGCACGAAGCGCGGCGAGCAGGACGTGCTGCTGCAGGTCGACCTCGCGACGCTGATGTGGAAGCAGCTCGGCGACGAGGAGGGCGCCGAGGGCTTCTTCCGCCGCGTCCGCAAGATCGAGCCCGCGAACCACGCCATGGTCGACTTCTACCGGTCGTACTACGGCGCGAAGGGCGACCCGGCGCGCCTGCTGCACGTGCTCGCGCAGGCGCAGAAGACCGAGACCGACGTCGACCGCCGCGTCGCCATGGGCATGGAGATGGCGCGCGCCGCGGAGGCGCGGCCGCAGAGCGCCGACAAGGCCATCGAGCTGTGGAAGGGCCTGCTGCGCCTCAAGCCGCGGTTGCCCGAGGCCATCGCCTCGCTCAAGACGCTCTACACGCGCACGGAGAAGTGGAACGCGCTGCTCGAGATCCTCAAGGAGGAGCTGGACGCGCTGCCCGCCGACAAGGTCGACGACAAGGTCGCCCGCTATCTCGACATCGTCGCGATCTACCGCGACCGCCTCAACCTCGACGTCATGGTGGTCAACACGTACCTCAGCGTGCTCGCGCTGCGGCCCGACCACCCCGACGCGCTCGCGGCGCTGTCGCAGCGCTACGAGTCGCAGGGGCGCTGGAGCGATCTCATCGGCGTGCTCGGCAAGCAGGCCGACGCCGAGCGCGACGGCGCCGCGCGCGTCGCGCTGCACCGGCGCATCGCGACGCTGTGGGCCGACAAGCTCGGCAAGCACCAGAACGCCGTCGCGAGCCTCGAGAAGATCCTCGAGGCCGATCCCGCCGACGCCGAGACGAGCGCACGCCTCAAGGATCTGTACGCGAAGAGCCGCGCGTGGCGGCCCCTGCTCGACGTCTATCGGCGCGAGCTGCCCCATCTTCAAGACGGTGCGGCGAAGAGGCCGCGCCTTTCGGAGATGGCGCGCATCGCGGGCGAGCGCCTCAACGACGTGCGCGAGGCCATCAACC
>DATAZS010000313.1:0-5688 GCA_036271915.1 Polyangia bacterium | reverse complement strand
GCGCTCTACCTCGAGGGCGCGCGCCGCTCGCAGTTCTTCGACGTCATCTTCCCGTTCTTCTACTTTCTCGAGGACAAGACGGGCATCCGCCTCGAGGCCGTCGAGCGCATCAAGGCCAACATGCTGCTCCGGTCGACGGAGCCCGACGACAGGTACAACACGCCGCACATCGACGTCCCGGACCCGGGCTACAAAAGCCTCCTCTATTACGTAAAGGACAGCGACGGGGACACGTTCTTCTTCAACGAGACCTGGCGGGATAAGAAGGCGCTCACGCTCAAGCAGCGTATTTCGCCGAAGAAGGGCAAGGCCGTCGTGTTCGACTCGAACGTCTGGCACGCGAGCAGCAACCCCCGGCAGAGCCAGAACCGCGTCGTTTTGAACCTCATCTTCAAGGTCAAGCCCTGACGCGCGTCTTGGGTGACGTGAGGACGAATTTACCTCGCGCGACTTGCGCACATTGTCAGGCCGGTTAAGTTTCCAACACCATGCCGACCTATACGCTTCCCGAGCTCTCGTACGACTTCGGGGCCCTCGAGCCCCATATCTCAGCTCGCATCCTCGAGCTTCACCATGGCAAGCACCACGCCGCCTACGTCCAAGGTGCCAACGCGACCCTCGAGAAGCTCGAGGAGGCGCGCGCCAAAGGAGACTTCGCCTCGCTGCCCGCGCTCGAGCGCGCGCTCGCGTTTCACGTCTCGGGGCACGTCCTGCACTCGCTGTTCTGGGAGAACCTGGCCCCGAAGGCCGGCGGCAAGCCCGACGGCGCGCTCGCGACGGCCATCGACAAAGACTTCGGCAGCTTCGACATCTTCAAGAAGCAGCTCACGGCGGCGGCGGGATCGGTCATGGGATCGGGCTGGGCCGCGCTCGTGTGGGAGCCGCTCGCGAAGAAGCTGCTCATCTCGCAGATCTACGATCACCAGTCGAACGTCGCGCAGGGCAGCGCGCCGCTGCTCGTCGTCGACGCGTGGGAGCACGCCTTCTACCTGCAGTACGAGAACCGCAAGACCGAGTTCTTCGACGCGATCTGGAACGTCTTCAACTGGCAGGACGTCGCCCGCAAGTTCCAGTCGGCGACCAAGCGCTGAAGCGCCGCGCCAGTGCGCGGCGTCCCGTTCGCGGGCGCCGCGCGTTTGCTATTGGCAAGTCCCCGCGCGGCTGCAGGCGCTCTTTTGCGCGCACTGCACCGACAGCACGCAAGAGGTGAAGCAGGTCGTCGTCGACGGATCGCAGCGATACGTCAGGCAGTCGGTGTCAGTCGCCGGCGCGCAGACGCCCTTGCCGTCGCACTTGCGCGCGTTGTGCAGCGTCGATCCCTTGCACGAGCCCGCGGCGCAGACCGTCGTCGTGGGGTACACCGCGCAAGCGCCCGCGCCGTCGCACAGACCGTTGCGGCCGCACGTCGTCGCGCCCGCGTCTTTGCAGATCGCGTGCGGGTCCGCCTTGCCCGTGCCCACGGGCAGGCACATGCCTTCGAAGCCCGTCTGATTGCACGAGGTGCATGCACCCGTGCAGGCGGCGCCGCAGCACACGCCGTCGGCGCAGTGATTCGACGCGCAGTCGCCCGCGGCGACGCAGCCCGCGCCGTTGGCGCCTTTGGGGCGCGCGCCGCAGCTGCCGCTCACGCAGACCGCGGGCGACACACACTCCGTACCACCGGTCTGGCAGGTCGTGAGGCACGCCGGCGTCGCCGGCGTCCCGCTCGCGGCGCAGACGTAAGGCGTGCAGTCGACGAGGCTCGCGGCGACGCACGTGCCCTGGCCGTCGCACGCCGACGCGGGGACGTAGCCGTTCGCCTGGCACGACGCCGTCGTACAGGCGACGCCCGCGGCGTAGCGGTGACACGCGCCGTTGCCGTCGCACGTGCCGTCGTAGCCGCAGCCCGACGCCGGTTGATTCGCGCACAGCTTGCCCGTCGCGCCCGCGGGCCGCGGCGCGCACGTGCCCACCTTGCCCAGGAGGTTGCACGCCTGGCAGTTGCCGTCGCACGCCGACGCGCAGCAGACCCCGTCGAGACACAGCGTGCTGTCACACTGGTCGCCGCTCGCGCACGGTGTCCCGATCGCCTTCGCAATCGCGCCGTCGGCGTCCGCCGCGTCGGCGTCCGCATCGGCGTCGCTCACGTCGGCGTCGCCCGCGTCGGCTCCCGCGTCCGCACCGCCGTGCCGGTTCACGGGGATCGTCACCGTCACGGGCACGAGTTTGTGCAGCACGAGCGTCACGGAGGCCGAGGCCGTCGCGCCGATCGTCTCGCCTTGATAGACGGCGGTCGCCGTGCAAGTCGCCGTCTCACCCGCGAGGGCATCAGGCACGAAGATCGACACGCTCTGCGGGCTCGTGAGCGCGCCCGCCGTCGCTGGCTCTCGCGTCGGCCCGATCGTGCGGGTCGGCGTCGTCACGGCGAGCTCGAGCTGATCGGCAACGACCCCAGGAAACATCACCGTCACCGTTACGCCCGTCACGTCGGGCGCCTTCGTTCCGCACCCCGACGTCGCAGTCGCGGCGGCGCAGACGACCGAGATCAGGAGGTGACGACGCGCGCTCACGGTTTGGTCTCCAATAGCACGGCGGTTTCGAGCCCGGGGCTCAATTGTCCATTGCGCCACAGACGAGCCACGCGATCAACGTGTCCTTGTCCTCCGGACTGGCGAATGACGTCGGGGTGCCGTCGGCGAGGATCGGCATGCGGCACTGATCGATCTGGGACAGGATGTCGCGCGACAGCGCGCTGATCTGCGCGTAGGTCTGCATGGGCCGGTTGGCCTCGATGCCGCCCGGCTCGTGACACGCCGGAAGACACGTGCTGCGGATGATCGCCTGCGCTTGCCCCGAGAACGTCGGCGCGGGCGAGGGGCAGACCTGCGAGACGGCCGGGCAATTGGCCACGCCGCCAGGTGACCCGCAGCCGAGCGCGAACGCCGCGCAGGCGACGAGGGCGACGACGGCGACGGCACGCACGCCCCCGAGTGTGACACGTCCCTCGCAGCGGTTCATAATCGGGTCCTTGAGCCGGAGTGATCGCCCAGCAATTTGCGCGCGTTCATCCGTTTGGGCGATCCTGTTCGTCATCGCCGATGGATTCGTGCTCGGCGCGTGCGGCAGCGCGGTGACGCAGCCGCTCGATCCCGCGACGCTGCGCGATCCGACGGTCTGCAAGAGCTGCCACCCGGCGCAGTTCGACGACTGGTCGGGTAGCATGCACGCCTTCGCCTCCGACGATCCTGTCTTCCTGGCCATGAACACGCGCGCGCAGCGCGAGACCGTGGGCGCGACGGGCAAGTTCTGCGTGAACTGCCACGCGCCCATGGCCGTGCGCGACGGTCTCACGACCGACGGCCTCAACCTCGCGACGATCGCGCCCGCGGAGAAGGGTGTGACCTGCTACTTCTGTCACTCGGCCGAGGCGATCACGGGCACGCACGATGACCCGCTCGTGCTCGCGACAGACAACGCGCTGCTCGGACCGTTCGGCGATCCCGTCGCGGGGACGCCTCACGGCGCGCGCGCCTCGACGCTGTTCGACGACACGAGCCCCGACTCGGCGAAGTTCTGCGGCAGCTGCCACGACATCGTCAATCAACACGGCGCCCACGTCGAGCGCACGTACCAGGAGTGGCAGGGCACGCTGTTCGCGGCGCCAGGCAAGGGTCTGTCGTGCCAGGCCTGCCACATGGACGGCAGCGACGGCCCCGCGTCGAGCGTCTCGACAAAGGTCCGTCGGCTGCACCGCCACGATCTCGCGGGGATCGATCTCGCGACGGCGACCTTCCCCAACGCCGACGCGCAGCGCACGCGCGCGCAGGCGCAGCTCGACTCGACCGTGCAGTCGACGCTGTGCTGGAACCCGACGAAGCGCGCCATCGAGGTCACGCTCGACAACGTCGGCGCGGGCCACGGCTTCCCGAGCGGCGCGACGCCCGATCGCCGCGCCTGGGTCGAGGTCGAGGCGTTCGCGGGCGGCCAGCAGATCTACGCGAGCGGCGACGCCGCCGCCGCGCCGCTCGAGAGCTCGCCCGATCCCGATCTGTGGCTCGTGCGTGACTGCCTCTTCGACGCCGCGGGCGCCGAGCAGAAAATGTTCTGGCAAGCGGCGACGGAGACGGACAATCAGCTGCCCGGATCGGTGACGGCCAACGTCGCCGATCCCCGATCGTTCACGGCGCACCGGCAGCGGCTGTTCCCGTCGGCGGCGGGCGCGACGCTCGCGCAGACGCCCGACATGATCACGCTCAAGGTGCACGTGCAGGCCATCGGCGACGACGTGCTCGCCGATCTCGTGAGCTCGGGCGATCTCGATCAAGCGATCCCGGCCACCGTCGCGAAGTACGAGCTCGCGGGCGCCGCCGTCACGTGGACGCCGACGACGGCGGTCGCGCAGGTCGACGCGGCGACCGGCCTGCCCAAGCCGTGCGTGACGACGGGACGCTTCAACGCCATGGTGACGGCGGCCGACAGCCACGCGCGCTGCGGCCCGTAGCTGCTCAGCCCGAGACGCAGATCGGGAACACGACGCTCTCTTGCGCGCCCGTCGCCGGCTGCCACGTCACCGTCACCTCCCAGTATCCCTCCATGAAGAGGTAGACGGGGCTGGCCAGATAGGTGCCGGCCTGTCCGCTCACGGGCGTGACGACCGGCTCTTCGTTCTTCGACGGGCCGTGGCCGTGGTCCGGCATGAAGGGAGAGACCTTGAGCGTGAGACCAGTCTCGGGCGCGCCGCTCGCGTCGAGGATCTTCAGCGTCCAGTCCTTCGGGCCCTTGGTGGTTGGCGCGGGATCGCTCTTCACGAGGATGGCCGTCGAGAGCCCGGAGCCGCTCATTCGTGACAGGTTCGCCGTGTACGCCACGGCGCGCGTCTCCGTCGCGCACGAGTAGAGAGCGTTGGACCCGACGAGCGCGGAGCCGTCGACGTCTGGATGGGCGGCGTTCTCGCCGCCACACCCTACGACGAACGCGCCCGCGAGCATCAACGCCGAACAATTTGCGATCATGCGAAGCTTCATCGACGTCCTCCATTCTAGCGCGTTCGCGCCGCGCGCGCCGGTGGCCGCCAACGCTCGATTGTCATACGCTCGCCAGGTGATCGCGTTACGGCCTGTCCGGATCGTCGCGCTCGACGCCGCGCCGCTGTCGGTGCCGCTGCGCGAGCCGTTCGTCATCGCGACGGGGCGCATGGACGCGACGCGCGCCGCTCTCGTGACGGTCACCGTCGAGGACGCCTCGGGAAATCGCGCGACGGGCCTCGGCGAGGCCGCGGCGCTGCCGCCCGTGACGCACGAGGATCAACCCGATCTGCTGCGCGCCGTCGCCGCAGCGCGCGCCGCGCTCGTGGGTGCGACGTTGTCCGACCTCGCCGCCACCGACTTGACGCTCGCGGCCGCGTTTCCCCAAAGCCCGGTCGCGCGCGCGGGCACCGCGGGCGCGATCGCCGACGCCTGGGCGCGGAGTGAGGGCCGCGCGCTGCACGCGCTGCTCGGCGGCTCCGCCGCCCCCGCGCCACTCACGACGGACATCACGCTGCCGATCGGCGCGCCCGCGTACGTTGCCGAGCTCGCGCGCACATACCGCGCCGCCGGTTTCTCGTGCTTCAAGGTGAAGATCGGCCGTGACTATCGAGCCGACCACGTCGTGCTACGCGCCGTCGCCGCCAGCGTCCCCGACGCGCGCTTTCGCCTCGACGCCAACGCG
>DATAZS010000312.1:0-3174 GCA_036271915.1 Polyangia bacterium | reverse complement strand
AGGGTCCCGCATAGATCGTCGGGTCGGGCACGCCGGCCGACTCGAAGCCGCGGCGGCGCAGCAGACACGAGTCGCAGGCGCCGCACGCGGCGCCGGAGGCGTCCGGGTCGTAGCACGAGTGCGTGAGCGCGTAGTCGACGCCGAGGCCGACGCCCGCGCGGATGATCTCGGCCTTTGACATGCGGATGAGCGGCGCGCGCATCGTGATGCCACGACGCTCGACGCCCGCCTTCGTGCCGAGGCGCGCGACCTCCTGCATCGCGCCCAGCCACTCGGGGCGGCAGTCGGGGTAGCCCGACGAGTCGAGCACGTTGACGCCGACGACGATCTCGCTCGCGCCCGCGACCTCGGCGACGGCGATGGCGTACGCGACGAAGATCGTGTTGCGCGCGGGCACGTAGGTCACGGGAATGCCCGACGACATCTCGTCTTCCGAGCGACCTTTGGGCACGGCGATGTCGTCCGTGAGGGCCGAGCCACCGACGGCGCGCAGGTCGAGGTCGATGATCTTGTGCGCGTCGGCGCCCAGCGCGGCGGCGACGCGCGCGGCCGCCTGCAGCTCGACGACGTGGCGCTGCCCGTAGCGAAACGACAGCGCGTGACAGCGGCGCCCAGCGGCGCGCGTCATGGCGAGCGCCGTCGCCGAGTCGATTCCGCCGGAAAGAAGCACGATCGCGTCCGTCATCTCGAAATACATTACTGCGACATGCGGCAGGACGAAACCGCGCGGCAGGACGAAACCGCGGGCGCGCTCGAACCGTTCGAGGACGCGGCGCTCTACGACTGGGAGTACCGGCGTCGGCGCGACGACGTGCGCTTCTACCGCATGCTCGCGGACGAGCGGGGGGGCCCCGTGCTCGACCTCGGGTGCGGCACGGGCCGCCTCATGCTGCCGCTGCTCGCCGACGGGCACGTCGTCGTCGGCGTCGATCACGCGCGCGCCATGTTGATGCGGGCCGCAGCGCGGATCGCGCGGCTGCGGCCCGCCGCCCGGCGCCGCGCGCTCCTCGTGCGCGGCGATCTGCGCACGCTCGCGTTCGCGCCGCGCTTCGCGTTCGCCGTCGCCGCGTTCCACGGCGTGCAGCACCTCGTGACCTCCGCCGAGCTCCTCGCGTTTCTGCGGCGCGCGCGCGCCGCGCTCATCCCGGGTGGGTGGCTCGCGTTCGACGTGTTCGCGCCGGACGCGGAGTTCCTCGCGCGCGTGCGCGACGCCGGTCCTGAGCGCCGCTGGTCGCGCACGCTATTCCGTCATCCGACGTCGGGCGCGCGTCAGGCGTACACGGCGTCATATCGCTACGACGCGCGTCGCCGCACGCTGCTGACGACGTTCCACTATCAGCCCGTCGACGCCCGCGGGCGCGCGCGCGGGCCCGAACGTCACGCGCGCCTGTGTCACCGTCAGCTCGATCCGAAGACCGTCGCTGATTTTTTGACGCGCGCGGGCCTGCAGCTGCTCCAACGGTGGGGAGACTTCGGGGGCGCGCCGCTCGTGCCCGGCGCCACCGAGCAGCACGTCTACTTGGCGAGACGCGCGTGAGCCCTCGCGGCCGCGCGAGGCGGCGTACGCGCGAAATCCGCAAGAAACACCGAAAAAACCCGGGGATCTTCCGTCATTGCGGCGACGGTTTCCCTTGACAGGGTCCCCCCCCCCGCTACGATGCCGTGGTCTTCGCAAACTTTCTGACGGGGGGCTACCAGATGGCCGAGAAAGTCGCAAAGCTGGGCGTGAACCGCGAGAAGGACTTCATGTACTACGTGAAGGACGGCGGTGTGTGGAAGGTTCAGCGTAAGCAGCCTGGGGTTCCGAAGGGCCGTCCGGAGAAGGTCGCGGACGGTGGCGTCGAGATGGACACGGACTACATCTACTTCGTCGATCGTGACGGAGACATCGCACGGGCGAAGCGCGCCGTCGGTGGGCAGAAGCGGAAGAAGACCGTGCGCGGGAAGGCCAAGGCAGCGCCGAAGAAGAAGGCCGCCGCCAAGAAGAAGCCCGCCAAAAAGGCCGCCAAGAAGAAGCCCGCTCCCAAGAAGAAGCCGGCCAAGAAAAAGGGCCGCAAGTAGCAGCCCGCCCTCCGCAAGACCGAGCTGCAA
Source organism: Polyangia bacterium (assembly GCA_036271915.1). GTDB lineage: Bacteria > Myxococcota_A > Polyangia > Fen-1088 > Fen-1088 > DASZFV01. Next base: position 1,083 of record DATAZS010000312.1, on the reverse strand, counting down.
GACCGAACTGAAAGACTGAGCTGAACCAAAGGCCGCGTGGACTCCCACGCGGCCTTTGTCATTTCGAGGGTACGCGCGCTTTACTTCGCGCGCCGGCCGCCGCCGCGTTTTCCGCGACGCGGACCCTTGCGTGCCGCGGGCGCGTCGTCGGGCGCGTGATCGTCGCCGGGCGTCGGGCCGCCCGCGACGGCCGGAACGTCGGCCGGATCGGGGAACGCGAAGCGGTACAGGATCCAAACGAACGCCGCGATGATCGCGGCCGACATCAACGTGTATTGCTGGTCGAGCCACTGCGGCATGCGCATGTGGTTCCAAGGGACCGTGTTCGGCAGGTACTTCGTGGGCGCCCAGTCGATGAAGCCCGTCGCCGCCGTCGCCGCGAGCAGCAGCGCGCCCGCCTCCTTCTTCTTTTCGTAGAGGAGCGCGACGACGAACATGAACGAATAGTAGTAACAAGTGAGCTCGAACATGATCGCCATCATCATCGTGCCCATGCTGAGCGCGACCCACGGCTCGACGCCGCGCAGGGCCATCCACAGCAGCGCGACGAACGCGAGCTGACAGGCGATGAGCAGCGGCCGCGAGCGCTCGGCCGTCTTGAGCTTGACCTGCTTCCAGTGACCCCACGGATCCTCGAGCTTCTCGTTCTTGAGGAACTCGCCCGCCTCGGACGGCCGGTAGATCGTGACCGTCTTGAGGCCCATGTAGTTCGTGAGCGGCGTCTTGTTGTGCTTCTCCGAGTTCTTGACGAAGTCGCGGTAGCTCGTGATGCCGTTGCTCGTCACGAGGCTGATGGGCACGAGCACGGCGAAGGTGAGCGCGACGCCGCCGAAGAAGCGCAGCCAGCGCTTGTCGATGCGCGCGAAGAGAGCGCGCGCGTTCGCGAACGGCTCGAGCTTGAGCTCGTCGAGCACGGCGCGCCACCACGGCGCGCCCTCGACGGGCGGCGGCCGCTTGCCGAGCAGCTGCTGGATGATGACGAGCGTGGGCCCCACGAGGCAGAACGCCGGGAACACGCGCAGCAGCGACGAGTACCCGAGGAAGAGACCGCCCACGAAGTACTTGTCCTTGCGCACGAGGCAC
>DATAZS010000311.1:0-2138 GCA_036271915.1 Polyangia bacterium | reverse complement strand
GCCGTGAGCTTCGCGGCGTCGACGCACGCGTCGTCGACGAAGCTGTTGCCCGACGGCTTCGTGAGCCGCACGTCGGCCAGCGTGCCGTCGGTCCCGATGTGAAAGGCGATCTCGGGCGGGGTCGCGATCGCGCCCGTGTCGATGCCGGCGGGGAAGTTGTAGTTCTGGTGCAGCATCCCCACGACCTGCGCCTGATACGCGTCGCCCACCTCGTGGTTCGACGTGCCGAGCTTCGAGCCCGTGAGCGAGCCCTCGTCGGGCTCCTCTGGCACGGCCAGCTGCTCGAGCTTGCGCGCGCGATCGAGCGCGCGCTTGAGGTCCTTCGAGATCGTCGGGTCGTCGGGGCGCGGCGCCTCCTTCGGCGCGGCCTTGGCGTTCGGATCGTCGGCGACCTTGATGGCGTCGGGCGGCGCCGTCGACCGCTGCGGCTGCACGATGCGCGGCAGCCAGAACTTGTCGCGCGGCTTGCCCAGCTTCACCATCTCGGCGACGACGAAGTCGCGGTTGATGACGAGCGGCGGCTGCTCGCGGTTGTTGGCGACCGCGATGGCGGCGAAGAGTCCGCCGTGCAGCGCGAGCGTGATCACCACCCCCCAGAGGTTGCGACCCGACGCTTGCCGTATGCCGTGCCTCGCCATGATTCGTTCGCCTTCGGGTCCTACTCCAGCGGGTCCGTCACCATGCCGAGCTTGTCGACGCCCGCCTGCTTGACGGCCGCCATGATCTTCACGACGTCGCCGTAGAGCAGGGCCCTGTCGGCGTGAAGGTACAGCTCGTGGTCGGCGTTGAGCTTGGCGTTGTTCTTGAGCGTCTTCTCGACGTCGTCCCACGGGATCTGCAGCTTGCCCAGGAAGACGCGCTTGTCCTTCGTCACCGTGAGGATGAGCTTGCCTTCGTCGTCGGGGATCGTCTGCGCCTTGGCCTCGGGCAGGTTCACGTCGACGCCCGTCTGGATCATGGGCGCCGTCACCATGAAGATGATGAGGAGCACGAGCATGACGTCGACGAGCGGCGTGACGTTGATCTCGGTGAGCGAGCCCATGCCCCCACCGCCGCTGCTCGAGCTCGACATCGACATGGCTAGAAGAACCGCCGGCGCACGATGTTGAGGAAGTCGCTCGAGAAGGTCTCCATCTCGGCGCTGAGCACGCGGATGCGGCGCGAGAAGTAGTTGTAGGCCATGACTGCCGGGATGGCAGCCATGAGGCCGATCGCCGTCGCGACGAGCGCCTCGGCGATGCCGGGCGCGACGGTCGCGAGGTTGGCCGCGCCCTTGGCGCCGATGTTGCGGAACGAGTTCATGATGCCCCACACGGTGCCGAACAGGCCGATGAACGGGCCCGCGCTCGCCGTCGTGCCCAGCAGCGGCACGCGGCTCTCCATGTCGGTGATCGCCGTCGTGCGCGCGCGATCGAGCGCGCGCTGGATGCTCTCGATGTCGCCCAGGAACTCTTCTTTCTCCGCCTCGGGCGCCTCCTGCCGGCGCTTCTGCAGCTTCGCGAGCTCGGTGTACCCGGCGCGAAAGACCTCGCCCACGGGCGACGGCGGCGACGCTTCGCTGAGGCGCCAGATCTCGTCGAGCCGCCCCGTCTTCCAGAACGCGTCCTGGAACTTCGCCGACCGCGACGCCGCGTTCGACAAGAAGATCGTCTTCGACCCGATGACGAACCACGAGGCCGCCGACATCAGGATGAGGAGCGCGAGCACGCCTTTGACGACGGGCGAGGCGTTGAGGATGAGGTTCAGGATGTCGAGGCGCGCTTCACCAGCGCCGGCCTGTAGAATGAGGGGCATCATCGGCGGTCAGCCTCCTTGGTGGTGTCGGGGCCGCAGTTTGACACGACCCGCGGCCGTTCTTACCTTCGTTCTTTCCCGTTCATGAACAACCTTCCAATCGTGCTCGCGACGCTGGGATTCCTCACGGCGGGCTGCGTGCAGATCTCGGGCGGCGCCGTCGAGGTGAGCTGGGTCGTGCACGCGAACGGGCGCGCCATCACGGACTGCTCGTGCTCCGATCCGCAGATCGCGAAGGTGCGCATCAACCTGGTCGGGCAGGGCGGCGCGATCCAGGGCACGACGCCGTGCGCGGGAAAGGCCAATTGCGAGTTCGCGTGCCAGCGACAGACGGGCGCGACGCC
>DATAZS010000310.1:0-8461 GCA_036271915.1 Polyangia bacterium | reverse complement strand
CGACGATGTCGGCGCCGGCGCGCGCGTACGAGAGCGCGGCGCGCGCGAGGTTCTCGAGCGAGGCGTCGTTGTCGAGCTGACCGTCGCGCACGACGCCGCAGTGGCCGTGCGTCGTGTACTCGCAGAAGCAGGCGTCGACGGCGACCGTGAGATCGGGCGCGGCCTTCTTGATGGCGCGCACGGCTTTTTGCACGACGCCCTCGGGGTGCCAGGCCTCGCTGCCGACCTCGTCCTTCTTCTCGGGCAGGCCGAACAGGATGACGCCGGGGATGCCGAGCTTCGCGATCTCTTCGACCTCGCGCGCGAGCATGTCGACGGAGAAGTGGAACTGACCAGGCAGCGACGAGATCTCCTTCTTCACGCCTTTTCCGGGGCACACGAAGAGCGGAAAGATGAAGTTGTCGGGTGACAGCGTGGTCTCGCGCACGAGGCGGCGAATCGCGGGCGTGCGGCGGAGGCGTCGGGGGCGGGTGTCGGGGAAAGACATGGCGCAAGCGTAGCCGGAACGAGGCGGTGGGACAAAAGTCAGCGGCGGCGTGAACCGTCAGCGCGGTGCGCGGCCAGCGCGCGGGCGAGCGCCGGCATGCTGGGCGCGTCGGGCATGACGTCGACGCGCACGCCGAGCGCGCGCGCCGCGGCCGCCGTCGTAGGACCGATGATGGCCACGACGGCGGCGGCGAGCGGCGCCACGCCCCAGCGGGCGACGAAGGCGCGCAGCGCCGAGGGGCTCGCGAAGGTCGCGGCGTCGAACGCGGGTAGCGGCGGCAGGTCGAGCACGGGCAACGTCTGCGACACGGGCACGACGTCGACGACGCAGCCGCGCGCGACGAGCACGTCGCGCAGGTGCTCTCGCCCTCCCACCGCCTGCGGGAAGAGGACGCGCGTTCCCGCGGGCAGGCCCGCGAGCGCGACGGCCAGGCCCTCTTGTCGCTGATCGTCGGCGGCCGGAATGATCTCGGCGCGCAACCCCTCGGCGGCGAGCGCGCGCGCCGTCTCGACGCCGACGGCCGCGATGCGCTGCCGCGCGAGCGCCTCGCGCGCACCTGTCCGCGCGCACGTGAAGCGCACGGCGGAGGGGCTCGAGAAGACGGCCCACGAGTGAGACCCCGCGGCGAGCGCGCGATCGAGCGGACCGAAGTCGGGCGGCGGCCCGAGGTCGATCGTCGGGTAAGGAATCGGCTCGGCGCCGAGCGCGCGCAAAATGTCCGCGAGCGCCGCGATCTGCTCGCGGGGCCGCGTCACGAGCACGCGCCAGCCGGCGAGCGGCTTCCCTTCGGCGTCGTCTCCCACGATTTTGATGATACCGTGGCGCGTGATTTTTCGTCGGTTGCTCGCGCCGCTCGCGCTCGCCGTCTCGCTGGCTGTCCTGTGCGCGCCCGCGTGCAAGAGCTCCGCGGGGCAGCGACAGACGGAGAGCGCCACGCCCGTGGCCGCACCCACCGTCGAGATCGACACGGGCGAGCGCAAGGTCTCGTTCCGCGTCGAGCTCGCGCGCAGCGAGCCCGAGCTCGAGAAGGGCCTCATGTACCGCGAGCGCCTCGCGCCCGAGACGGGGATGCTGTTCCTCTTCCCGCGCGAGTCCGTTCAGACCTTTTGGATGAAGAACACGCTCATCCCGCTCGACATGATCTTCATCTCCGCCGACCACAAGATCGCGGGCATCGTCCACGACGCCGAGCCGCAGACGCTCACCGTGCGCAGCGTCGCCGAGCCCTCGCAGTACGTGCTCGAGATCGGCGGCGGGCTCTCGGCGCGGCTCGGACTGCGCGCGGGCGCGACGGTGACGTTCCACGGCGTCGACTGACCCCGCGCGGCGGCGGTAAGCTGGCCGCGATGCAGCCCATGCTCGCGACGCTCGCGGACGCGCCGCTTCGCGACCCGCACCTCGTCTACGAGCCGAAGTACGACGGCATCCGCGCGATCGTCACGGTGACGGCCACCGGCGTCTCGATCGCGTCGCGGCTCGGCAACGACAAGACGGCGCAGTTCCCCGAGGTCGTGGCCGCGCTCGAGGCTTGGGCCAAGAAGCGCAAATCGCCGGCGGTCTTCGACGGCGAGATCGTCGCGCTCGACGACGCGCGCCGGCCGCTCGGCTTCGGAAGGCTGCAGCCGCGCATCCACCTGCAAGGCGGCAAGGACGTTGCGCGCGGCGCGGCGGCGCAGCCCGTGGCGCTCATCGTGTTCGATCTGCTGCGCGATGGTGACGAGGATCTGTGCAAGCTGCCGCTCACCGAGCGCCGCCAGCGACTTGCGGCGGCGCTCGGCAGCGCGGCGATCGAAGCGACGGGCGCGCTGCGGCTGTCGCGACAGGTCGCGGGCGACGGCGAGGCGCTCATGGCCGAGGCGCAGTCGGAGGGGTGGGAGGGGCTCATCGTCAAGGACGCGCGCTCGATCTACCGCCCGGGCAAGCGCACGAGCGACTGGCGCAAGCTCAAGCTCGTCAAGCGGCAGGAGTTCGTCGTGGGCGGCTGGACGGAGCCGCGCGGGTCGCGCGCGCGCTTCGGCGCGCTGCTGCTCGGGCTGCCGAGCGGCGGAGGGCAGCTCCGCTACGTGGGCCACGTCGGCGGCGGCTTCTCCGAGGACGCGCTGCGCACGATCGGCAAGCGCCTCGACGCGCTTAGCGCGCCGACGTCGCCGTTCGAAGCGAAGGTGCCGACGAACGACAAGCCGCACTGGGTGCGGCCCGCGCTCGTCGTCGAGGTGCGCTTCGGCGACTGGACCGAGGACGGGCACCTGCGCCACCCCGTGTTCCTCGGCGTGCGCGACGACGTCGTCGCGACGACGATCGCGCGCGAGGACGCCGCGCCCAAAGCCACCGCGCCCGATGTCGACGAAGCGGTCGACGAAGCCACGGCGTCAGTCCTCGCCGCGCTCCAAGCGCTCGAGGCGCGCGGCTCGGGGCGCCTCACGCTGCCGTCGGGCGACGTGCTCGAGCTCGGCAACCTCAAGAAGGTGCTGTGGCCCGAGCTCGGCATCACGAAGGGAGAGCTGCTGCGCTACTACGTCACGATCGCGCCGCAGCTGCTGCCCGTCGTGCGTGATCGCCCGCTCGTCATGAAGCGGCTGCCCGACGGCATCGCGGGCCCGTCGTTCTACCAGCACCGCGCGCCAGACAGCCCGCCGCCCGGCGTTCGCGCCGCGCCCGTGCCGGGCGACACCGACGTCCCCGCGCGGTTGATCGGCGGCTCGCTCACGACGCTCCTCTACATGGCCCAGCTCGCCGTGCTGTCGCAGGACCCGTTCTTCTCGCGCCTCCAGTCGGTCAACGTCATGGACTTCGCCGCCATCGATCTCGACCCCATGGACGCCGCGCCGTTCTCGCGCGTGCTCGACGTCGCGCGCTGGGTGCGCGACGAGCTCGAGGCCCTCGACGTGACGTCGTTCCCGAAGACCTCGGGCGCGAGCGGCTTGCACGTCTACATCCCCCTGCCGCCGCGCACGCCCTACAAGGCGGGCATGCTGTTCTGCCAGATCGTGGGCGAGATCGTCGCGAAGAAGCACCCGCGCGTCGCCACCGTCGAGCGCACGGTCAACAAGCGCGATCCGACGACGGTCTACGTCGACTGCCTGCAGAACATCGAGGGCAAGACGCTCGCCTGCGCCTACAGCGCGCGCGCGAGCACGTACGGCGGCGCCTCGACGCCGCTCACGTGGCGCGAGGTCGACGCCGGCGTCGACCCGACGCAGTTCACGATCCGCACTTTGCCCGCGCGCGTGCGAAAGGTCGGCGATCTCTGGGAAGGCCTACGCTCGGCGCCGGGCGTCGATCTGCAGGCCGCGCTCGAGCGCGTCGCCGCGCGCCACGGGGGCTGACGGGGCGCGCGGCAGAAGTGACTTTCCGCCGGCCCGATCGGTGATAAGAGTAGCCAAACTTTCGACCCTGAAATCCGACCCGGAGGAATCGCATGCGCTCGCGAACCATCACCGCTTTCCGCTTCGTGTCCCTCGTCCTGATGTCGGCGTTTGTCATGTCCGTCGGCGCCGCGCGCGCCGACGGCGACGATCCCGCCAAGGGAAACTTCACGCTCGCCGACGCGACGAAGGGCCTCGCGGGCCCGAAGGACGGCGCGCTCTCGGCCAAGATCGAGACGTCGATGGGCACGTTCACGTGCGAGCTGTTCGACAAGAAGTCGCCCATCACGGTGGCGAACTTCGTGGGCCTCGCGCGCGGCACGCGCCCCTGGAAGGATCCGAAGTCGGGCAACTGGGAGACGAAGAAGCCCTTCTTCGACGGCCTCATCTTCCACCGCGTCATCCCGAACTTCATGATCCAGGGCGGCGATCCCATGGGCACGGGCATGGGCAACCCCGGCTACAAGTTCGTCAACGAGAACGATCCGAGCCTGCTGTTCGACAAGCCGGGCCTGCTGGCCATGGCGAACGCCGGCCCCAACACGAACGGCTCGCAGTTCTTCATCACGGAGGCGCCGCAGCCGTCGCTCAACGGCGGCTACACGATCTTCGGGCAGTGCGAGCCGATCGCGCTCGTCGGGCAGATCGCGCGCGTCGAGAAGAACGGCAGCAAGCCCGTGAAGGACGTCGTCATGAAGAAGGTGACGATCACGCGCGGCAAGGCGGCCAAGGCCGCCAAGGCGCCAAAAGCCGACAAGGCCGCCAAGGCGGACGCCGACAAGAAGTAGCGTCTCCCGGCCCGCGGTTCGCGCCGCGGGTCCTCACTAGAATCGTCCGTTTTCTCCTCGCGAAAGGCGCGCGCGCACGTGAAGCACTTCGTCCTCGACACCAACATCCTGCTGCACGATCCCCGCGCCATCACGCAGTTCGCGGACAACGAAGTGGTCATCCCGATCTTCGTCATCGAGGAGATCGACAACTTCAAGAAGGAGGCCTCGGAGCTGGGCCGCAACGCGCGCGAGATCGCGCGCCTGCTCGACCAGCTTCGCGCCGACGGCGCGCGCCTCTCTGACGGCGCGCCGCTGCCGAACGGCGGCCGCCTGCGCGTCGCCTCGGCGGCGCGCTCGGTGCCAACGACGCTGCGCGAGAGCCAGATCGCCGACTACCTCATCCTCATGACGGCGCTCGACGTGCGCGACGCCAACAAGGGCGATCCGACGATCTTCGTCACGAAGGACGTCAACCTCCGCATCCGCGCCGACTCGCTGGGCCTCATCTCGATGGACTTCGAGGCCGAGAAGATCGACATCGACGAGCTGTATTCGGGGATGATCGAGCTGCCGGTCTCGGGCGCCGACGTCGACACCTTCTACTCGCAGAACACGCTCGACCTCGCCGAGAGCACGCTCAAGGCCAACCAGTACGTGCTGCTGCGCGACCGCGAGGCCGCGTCGCACAGCGCGCTCGGCCGCTTCGACGGCCTCACGAAGAAGCTCGTGCCGCTGCGCAAGATCAAAGAAGGCATCTGGGGCATCCGCCCGCGCAACAAAGAGCAGCACTGCGCGCTCGACCTGCTGCTCGCCGACGACATCAAGCTCGTGACGCTCGTGGGCAAGGCCGGCACGGGCAAGACGATGCTCGCGCTCGCCGCGGGCCTGCAGAAGGTCGTCGAGGAGCAGCTGTACGTGAAGATGCTCGTGTCGCGTCCCATCTTCCCGCTGGGCCGTGACGTCGGCTACCTGCCGGGCACGATCGAGGACAAGCTGAACCCGTGGATGCAGCCCATCTACGACAACGTCGAGTACCTCATGGGCCTGTCGAAGACCGAGCGCAAGAGCGGCCGCAGCTACCAGGAGCTCATCGACATGGGCTTCGTCGAGATCGAGCCGCTCACGTACATCCGCGGCCGATCGATCCCCAACCAGTTCATCATCGTCGACGAGGCGCAGAACCTGACGCCGCACGAGGTGAAGACGATCATCACGCGCGTCGGCGAGTCGACGAAGATCATCCTCACGGGTGACCCCTACCAAATCGACAACCCCTACGTCGACGCGACGTCGAACGGCCTCACGACCGTCGTCGAGAAGTTCAAGGGCGAGGCCGTCGCAGGCCACGTCACGCTGTCGAAGGGCGAGCGCTCGGCGCTCGCCGAGCTCGCGTCGAACGTGCTCTGACGTTCGAGCCGTATCTCGCTACCGCTTCGACGACGCTGGTGCGTCGAGCTTCGCGAGGTGGCGGCCGAAGCGTTCGGCGATGAGGTGCTCGACGCAATAGTTGGCCACCGAGAGCCGCTTGCGGGCACAGCCCACCTTCCTGCACTCGAGCTTTCGTTCGCGCAGCTCGCCGAAGTGCTCCTCGAGGCGGGCCAGGCAGTAGGCGCGCATCGTCGCCGCGCGGTCGATGTCGCGCAACCGCTTGGCCGTGAGCGGCTCGGGGCGGCACAAGATCATCCCGCCCTCGAGCTCCTCGGGCCAGATCGCGAGCCAGGCGCGCGCGCAATCGGGGCACTGGCGCAGTTCCTCCCACTCGGCGAGCTCGACGACGGGCCACTGCATGACCCGATCATCTTCCACGCGGGCCCAGGCCGGGCGCTCGCCACACGGACACTTCTGCGGCAATTCCACTTACGGGACTATTGTGCCCCGAAAATTCCGGCGCTCCAACTTCGTCCCCTCCAATCGATTGGGCGACGACGGCGGCTATGTATACTGCGCGCGCGATGTCGAGCTCCGATCCCGAAGCGCTGCGCGTCCTGCGCGAGCGCGGTTTCATCCAGCAGATCAGCGACGAGGCAGAGCTGCGCCAGCAGCTCGCGGGCGGCCGCGTGACGTTCTATTCGGGGTTCGATCCCACGGCGTCGAGCCTCCACGTCGGCAGCCTCGTGCCCCTCATGGCCATGGCGCACCTCGCGCGCGCGGGGCACCGGCCCATCGCCGTGCTGGGAGGCGGCACGACCATGGTCGGCGACCCGAGCGGCAAGACCGAGCTGCGGCAGATGCTCACGAAGGAGGCGATCGCCGAGAACCGCGTCGGCATCGAGCGGCAGGTCCGCAACATCCTCAAGGACGCGCCCGACGCGATCGTCGTCGACAACGCCGACTGGCTGCTGCCGCTCAACTACATCGACTTCCTGCGCGACATCGGCCGCCACTTCAGCGTCAACCGCATGATCGCCGCCGAGGCGTACAAGCAGCGGCTCGAAAAGGGGCTGTCCTTCATCGAGTTCAACTACCAGCTCCTGCAGGCCTACGACTTCCTCGTGCTGCGCCGCCTGCATGGTTGCACGCTGCAGATCGGCGGCGACGACCAGTGGGGCAACATCGTCGCGGGCGTCGATCTCATCAGGCGCGTCGACCAGGCGCAGGCCTACGCCCTCACCTTCCCGCTCATCACGACGGCCACGGGCGCGAAGATGGGCAAGACGGCGGCGGGCGCCGTGTGGCTCGACGCCCAGCGCACGAGCCCGTACGACTTCTACCAATACTTCGTGAACGTCGACGATCGCGACGTCGTGCGCTTCCTAAAGCTGTTCACGGTGCAGCCCCTGGCCGAGATCGCGCGGTTCGAGACGATCGAGGGCGCCGAGCTGCGCGACGGCAAGGCGATGCTCGCGCACGGCGTGACGGCGATCGTGCACGGCGCGCACGCCGCGGACGAGGCGCGGCGCGCGGCGGCCGCGGCCTTCGGCGGCGGCGGCGACGAGTCGGCCATCCCGACGTTCGCTGTCGCGGGCGGCGAGAAGCTCGTCGACGTCCTCGCGGCGAGCGGCCTCGCGGCCAGCAAGAGCGTCGCGCGGCGCCTCATCGAGCAAGGCGGCGTCCGCCTGGGCGAGCGCAAGATCGCGGCGGTCGACGAGACCGTCGGCGCCGCCGAGATCGGCGAAGGCGTGCTGCTGCACGCGGGCAAGAAGAGCGTGCGCCGGCTCGTCGTTTCGAGCTGAGCGCGTCGAGCTGAGCTCGCGCTATTCGTCGACGAGCTCGCTCTCGAGCTGCTCGGTGACGTCGCGCCCCACGACGTGGCCACCGGGCGTGGGGCGCAGACGAATGAAGCGGATGTCGGGGAAATGCCGAACGACGTCGTCGAGCGTCGGCGAATCATCGCGGCGAGCGAGCCCGACGACGCGCGCGGCGCCGAAGCGGTAGGCGCCCGACGGCGGCAAGGGCGGCGACGCCACGAGGAACGCCGCGCGCTCCGCGAGCGCGGCCGGCATCGCGACGAACGACGCGGGGACGTCGGACAGCACGAGCAGCTCCGCGGCGAACGGCGCCACAGCGGGATCTTCTTTGACGGCGAGGTCGAGATCCTTGATGCCGCCGTCGATGTGAAACACGCGCGCGCCCCGGCGCGCGCCATCGGATACGGCGCGGCGCGCGGCCGAGAGGCGCTGGTCGTATTCGCGGATCTCGCCGCCGCGAAGCACCGCTTGTTGGACGCCAAGGCAGAGCAGCGCGGCGCCGATCAGCGCGCGCGCGGCGAACGGCTGTTCGGCGAGGGCCTCGGCGGCCGCCCACGCGAGGCCGACGCCGGGCAGATAGAAGTAGCGAGCCCCCACGGCCCACGCCGGGCCGAGCAGCGGGACGAGCGCGAGCGCGACGAACGCGAGCGG
>DATAZS010000309.1:0-14288 GCA_036271915.1 Polyangia bacterium | reverse complement strand
CGTTCTGCGCGGACCAGGGCGCAGCGGCGTGCGCGACCGACGGCAAGTGCGACGGCGGCGGCCACTGCGAGAAGTATCCCAACGGCACGACGTGCTCGAGCCCGACATGTACGACGGGCGCTGCGTCGCTCACGCGCGCGGGCACGTGCATGACGGGCGTCTGCACGCCAGGCGCGCAGGTGTCATGCAACGGCTTCAAGTGCACGGGCGGCACCGCCTGTCCCGCGAGCTGCGCGCACGACACCGACTGCGCGGGCGGCTACTACTGCGCGGGCGGCGCGTGCACGATGCAGACGGCCCAGAGCGGCGCCTGCACGGCCGACGATCAGTGCGCGACGGGGCACTGCACCGATGGCGTCTGCTGCGACAGCGCCGCGTGCGGCGGCTGCGCCGCCTGCAACGTCACGGGCAGCGCCGGATCGTGCACGAACTTTGCGCAAGGCACCGATCCCAAGAACGCCTGCGCCGATCAGGGCGCCCCGAGCTGCGGCACCGACGGCGTCTGCAACGGCCACGGCGCGTGCGAGGCCTACGCGACGGGTACGACGTGCGCGCCCGCCTCGTGCCCCGCGGGCAGCGCGACGCTCACCGTCGCCGGAACCTGCGGCGGCGGCGCGTGCGCGCAGACGACGACGACGAGCTGTGGCGCGTTCATGTGCAACGGCGCGACGGCCTGTCGCACGACCTGCGGCGGCGACGGCGACTGCGCGAACGGAAACTTCTGCGCGGGCCTGCCCGTCGGAACGTGCACGGGCAAGCTGGGCGTAGGGGCGACGTGTACGGGCAACGACCAGTGCATGAACGGCAACTGCCTCGACGGCGTCTGCTGCGGTCAGCTGTCGTGCCCGTCGTGCACGGTGTGCGCGCCCGTGACTGGCGCCTGCGCGCCCGTCGCCGCGGGGACGGCGCCCGTGCCGTCGACGTTCTGCGCCGACCAGGGCGCCGCGAGCTGCGGCACCGATGGCACGTGCGACGGCGCGGGCGGTTGCCGCAAATATCCCGACCTCACGACGTGCTCGACCTCGACCTGCACGACGGGCGCGCTGTCGCTCACGAGCGCGGGCGCGTGCACGAGCGGCGTCTGCGTTCCCGGCGCCGCCGTGTCGTGCAACGGCTTCAAGTGCGCGGGCGGCGCCGCCTGCCCGACGACGTGCGCCCACGACACCGACTGCGCGGGCGGCTACTACTGCGCTGGCGGCGCCTGCACGATGCAAACGGCCCAGAGCGGCACCTGCACGGCCGACGATCAGTGCGCGACGGGTCACTGCACCGACGGCGCCTGCTGCGACAGCGCCGCGTGCGGCGGCTGCGCCGCCTGCAACGTCGCGGGCGCCGTCGGCAGCTGCGCGAACTACGCGCAGGGCACCGATCCCAAGAACACCTGCGCCGATCAGGGCGGCGCGAGCTGCGGCACCGACGGCGTCTGCGACGGTCATGGCGCGTGCGAGGCCTACGCCACGGGCACGACGTGCGGCGCGCCCGCCTCGTGCCCCGCGGGCCAATCGATCCTTACGAGCAGCGCGTGCGCCGGCGGCGCGTGCACGCCTGCGACGTCGGACTGCGCGCCCTACAACTGCGACGGCGCGGCGTCCTGCCTCGGCACCTGCGCAGGCGACGGCGACTGCGCGAGCGGCAACTACTGCGTGGGCGGCACATGCAAGCAACAGCTCGCGCTCGGCGCCGCATGCGCGCACAACGGCGAATGCGCCAACAGTCAGTGTGTCGACGGCTTCTGCTGCGGGGCTTCGAGCTGCGGCACATGCAACTCGTGCACGGGGCCGGGCGGCACGTGTCAGACCTCGGGCACCGGCACGGTCTGCGCCGCGGCCAGCTGCGACACGACGATGAACCAGCAGACGGCCGCCTCGACGTGCGACGGCGCCGGCGCGTGCGTCACGGGCGCGACGACGAGCTGCGGCCTCTACGCGTGCGCGACGGATCTCACGACGTGCAACACGAGCTGCACGACCGACCTCGACTGCTCGATGAGCACTTGCGATCTCCTGACGTCGATGTGCGGGATGTAAAGCGGCGGGGACGCAGCGGCGCCTCGCGCGCGCAGCGAATCCCGTCGAGGCTACGCCGCGTTCGAGACGCGCACGGCCTCGCGCAGGCGCGCGACGAGCTCGTCGATGCGCTCGGCGTGCAGCTTCGCGGAGGCGCGGCCCACGCAGAGGCGCGCGCTCACGTTCATGATCGTCTCGACCTCACGCAGCTTGTGCTGGCGCAGCGTCTCGCCCGACGACACGAGATCGACGATGCGATCGGCGAGCCCCACGAGCGGCGCGATCTCGATCGAGCCATACAGCTTGATGATCTCGGCGACCGTGCCGCGCGACTGCAGAAAGCGGCGCGTGATCTCGACGAACTTCGACGCGTAGCGCAGGTGCATCTGCGCGTTCTCGTCGACGGGCTTGTCCTCGGGCTCGGCGACGACCATGCGGCAGCGCCCGATGCCGAGATCGAGCGGCTCGTACAGATCGCGATCCTGCTCCTCGAGCACGTCGCGGCCCGCGATGCCCATGTCGGCGGCGCCATGCTCGACATACGCGGGCACGTCGGTGTCGCGCACGATGAGGACGCGCATCCCGTGCTCGGGCACGTCGATGATGAGACGCCGCCCCGCGCGCGCCTTGTCGGCGGCGCCCAGATCGAAGCCCGCGCGCTTGAACAGCGGCAGCGCCTCGTCGAGGATGCGCCCGCGAGGAAGGGCGATGGTCAGCGGTCGCGTCGTGGCCGCGGCCGTCTTCGTCGCCGTCTTTGTCGCCGTCTTCGTCTTCATACGCTCCCCTTGGCGCGGCGCACGTCGGCGCCGAGCGCGCGCAGCTTGCGATCGAGCCGGTCGTAGCCGCGATCGAGGTGATAGATGCGCAGGATGTCGGTCTTGCCCTCGGCGATGAGCCCGGCGAGCACGAGGGACGCCGACGCGCGCAGGTCGGTGGCCATGACGGTCGTGCCCGCGAGCTTCGTGGGCCCGCGCACGATCGCCGTCCGCCCCTCGACGACGATGTCGGCGCCCATGCGCTGCAGCTCCGGCACGTGCATGTAGCGGTTCTCGAAGATCGTCTCCGACAGCACGGACTGCCCGCGCGCGCGCGTCATGAGCACCATGAACTGCGCCTGCATGTCGGTGGGGAAGCCGGGGTACGGCTGCGTCGAGATGTCGGTGGGCTTGAAGTCGGCCTTGCCGCGCACGCGAATGCCGTCGCCGTCGGCCACGACCTCGGCGCCCGCGGCGCGCAGCTTCGCGATGATGGCGTCTAGGTGCTCGGGCAGGCAGTCGCGCAGCAGCACGTTGCCGCGCGTGATCGCGGCGGCGACCAGCAGCGTGCCCGCCTCGATGCGATCGGGGATCACGCTGTGCTCGATGGGCGAAAGCTCGTCGACGCCGTCGATCGTAATCAGCGACGTGCCCGCGCCGCGGATCTTGGCGCCCATCTTGTTGAGGACGCGCGCGAGCTCCTCGATCTCGGGCTCGCGCGCGGAGTTCTCCAGCGCCGTGCGACCCTTGGCGAGCGCCGCCGCCATCATGAGGTTCTCGGTGCCCGTCACCGTGACGACGTCGAACACGATCGCCGCGCCGCGCAGCCGCCGCGCGCGCGCGTTGACGTAGCCGTGCTCGAGATCGATGCGCGCGCCCATGGCCGCGAGGCCCTTCAAGTGTTGATCGATGGGGCGCGCGCCGATCGCGCAGCCGCCCGGCAGCGACACGCGCGCGCGTCCGTGACGCGCGAGGAGCGGCCCGAGCACGAGCACCGACGCGCGCATCGTCTTGACGAGGTCGTACGGCGCCTCGTGCTCGATGATGTTCGTCGTGTCGACGTACGCCGTGCCCGCGGGCTTCTCTTCGTACGTCGCGCCGAGGCGCGCGAGCAGCTTGCCCATCGTGCGCACGTCGCCGAGGCCGGGGACGTTCTTGTAGATAGAACGGCCCGCTGCCAGCAGCGACGACGCGAGGATGGGCAGCGCGGCGTTCTTCGACCCCGAAACGCGCACCTCGCCCTCGAGGCGCGCGCCACCGCGGATGACGATCTTCTGCAAGTCAGCCCCGCCTTAGGCGGCGGCGGGCGCGGCGCCCTCGGGGGCGGCCTTGCCGGCGTGCTCGTCGCAAAGGCCGCCGTGCGTGCGCGGCTTGCGGCAAGCTTCCTTGCTGCAGATCTTGTAGCGGCCGGCGACGCCGACGTCACCGCCACGGCGCCACGCCATGTAGTGCTTGCGGCACAGGCCCTTGGCGCGCTCCGGCTGGTTGCACTTCTCGACGCTGCAGCGCTCACCCTCGGGGGCGGCGGGCGTCGCCTTCGAGCGCGCGGTCACCTCGCCTTTGGCGGCCTTCGGCTTCGCGACCTTGGGGGCGGCGTCCTTGGCGGGCGCTGCCTTCCCGGCGGCGGGCTTCTTCGTGGGCGATGCGGTCTTGGTCTTTTTTTCTTCGGCCATGGCAGCGCGTGAGAATAGGCGGTCGCGGGGGAGAGTCAAGACACGCCTACCAGCGGCCTTCGGCGCCTTCCCGCTCGCGACGTCGACCGCGAGCGACGTCGCAGCTGCTGCTCCGACGGATTTCGATCTTCGCCGTCAAGAATGGAACCGTGCTCACGTAAACAATTGCCGGCGACAAATCGCGTGGAAATCGGCACTTCACCCGATGGAAGGAATTCCG
Organism: Polyangia bacterium; assembly: GCA_036271915.1. Classification (GTDB taxonomy): domain Bacteria; phylum Myxococcota_A; class Polyangia; order Fen-1088; family Fen-1088; genus DASZFV01. The sequence goes on along the minus strand of DATAZS010000309.1, from coordinate 9,634 downwards.
CGGCGCACTACCGTTCCCTTCGCTGAAGCCTTGCCTTTCTCATAGGAGCCAACGATGCGCCGACTTGAACTTGCTCTCTTCCTTTCTACCGTTCTCGTTCTTCCGATGGCCTGCAGCAGCTCGACGACGCCGGCGAAGGACGGCGGCGCTGGCAGCGGCGGCTCCAAGGCTGGCAGCGGCGGCTCGACCGCGGGCGCCGGGGGCGGAACGGCGGGAAGCGCGGCGGGTTCGGACGGCGGCGCCGGCACGGGCACCGCGGGGACGGACGGCTCGACCGACGGCGACGCCGCGACCGACGGTCCCGTGTTGACGGCTCAGCAGACGCGCGGGCAGTACCTCGTGAAGAGCGTGCTCGGGTGCGCGGGCTGCCACACGCCGCAGCTCGCGGGGGGCGCCGGACCGGACAACACGAAGTTTCTCGCGGGCGTCGCGTGCTTCTCGAAGGGCGCGACCGCGGCCGACTGCCTGAACAGCGCGAACCTGACGAACGACGCCACGGGCCTCAAGAATCTGACGGACGAACAGGTCAAGGCTGCGTTCACGACGGGCATCTACCCGGAGTCGGAAGGCGGCACGCAGTACCTCTTCGCGCAGATGCCTTACTACCAGTTCTCGTTCCTCACGAGCACCGACGCCGACGCGATCGTCGCGTACCTGCGCACGGTCACGGCGGTGCCGACGCCCGCGACGACCGCCCCCAATGGCGGCACGTTCGCGACGCGTCCGACGGCGCCGCAGTGGGCGACGCCGTCGCTCGCGTCGTTCCCCTCGCAGCCGGCTGCGGACGGTGGCACGGACGGCGGCGCGGACGCGGCGACGGACGCCAACGTCGACGGCGCCACGGCCAGCGTCTCGAACGGCAAATACCTCGCGGCGCTCCTTTGCTCGACGTGCCACACCGTGAACACGAGCGCGACGGCGCCGCTGGAGCTCGACGTCACGAAGGCGTTCGAGGGCGGCAAGGTCAGCACCGCGTCGGTGACGGTGGCCGCGGACGGCGGCACGGACGCGGCCGACGGCGGCGACGGCGGCACGACGACGGTCTCGAAGCAGATCGAGAGCGCCAATCTGACGTCCGACACGACGGGCCTCGCGGGTTGGACGGCGCCGCAGATCCTGACCGCCATCAAGACGGCGAAGGACAAAGAGGGCCGTAGCATCTGCGGCATGCGCGCCGTGGCCGGCCTCACCGACGAAGACGCGACGGACATCGCGAACTACCTGCAGGCGATCCCGCCGGTCGCCAACACGATCACGATGACCTGCTACTAGAGGGGTTCCGGCGCCCGCGGAAAGCCGCGGGCGTCTTGCCCGCGCGCTCGGCTGATTCCCGTCGCGATCGATCGCTGTATACTGCGCCGCGAGGCCCCCCCTCGATGACGCCAACTGAGCTCGCGTCGAGAACGCAACGCGCTCTCGACAAACGTGGCCTCGATCTCTGCGAGCACTTCGTCATGTGCTGCGCGCAGGTCGAGAGCCCCACGCCCAAAGACGTATTTTGTCGCTTCGCGATGACGCTCGCGAAGGACGACGGCCGCGGGCAATTCACGTTCGATGAATTCAACGCCGCCTTTGCGCGTTTGGTTGCTCGTAGATTGCTCGTCGTCATCACGACCGAGGAGCTGCAGGCCATCGAGGATCCGAGCGCGCGGGTCAAATACCACATCGACGACGTCGACTTCTCGCAGGAGGGCCACGAGATCCATCGCGTCGTCCTCGAAGAGATCTATGCGCGGCCCATCACGAAGACGCCCTTCCGCGGCGTCAAACGATAGCGCTGTTGCGTACGTATGCGGGCAGCTGCCATTGCGGGCGCGTGCGCTTCCGCGTGACGGCGGCGCTCGATCGTCTCGTCGACTGCAACTGCTCGGTTTGCACGCGCAAGGGGTTCATTCATCTGGTCGTTGCGCACGAGCACTTCGAGCTGCTCGCGGGACGAGAGGACCTCACGCTGTATCAATTCAACACGAAGGTGGCGCGCCACCAGTTCTGCCGTGCCTGCGGCATTCATCCCTTCTACGTGCCGCGCTCCGATCCCGACAAGATCGACGTCAACGTTCGTTGTCTCGAGGACGTCGATTGGTCGGCGCTCACGATCGCGTCATTCGACGGCCGACATTGGGAAGAAGCCATCCCGTCGGCGTCGTGGCGCTGAACGCGTGTCAGGCGTGGCCGCGCTGGCCGCGCGTCATGCGTGGCCCTGGCTGATGCGCGTGACCGCCTCTTCGACGTTCTCGCGCAGGCCGAAGGCCGACAGACGGAAGTAGCCCTCGCCGCAGCTGCCGAAGCCCGAGCCCGGCGTGCCGACGACGTGGCACTCGGAGAGCAGCTTGTCGAAGAAGTCCCACGACTTCAGCCCCGCCGGCACCTTGAGCCAGATGTACGGCGCGTTGACGCCGCCGTAGACCGCGTAGCCGGCCTTCTTCAAGCCCTCGCGGATGATCTCGGCGTTCTGCATGTAGTAGGTGACGTTCGCGTCGACGGCGGCCTTGCCCGCGGGCGAGAACACGGCGGCGGCCGCGCGCTGGATCGGGTAGCTCACGCCGTTGAACTTCGTCGTCTGGCGGCGGTTCCACAGCGCGTGCAGCGCGACCTTCTCGCCTTTTTCGTTGCGCGCCAGGAGCTCCTTCGGCACGACGGTCGTCGCGCAGCGCGTGCCCGTGAAGCCCGCCGTCTTCGAGAAGCTGCGGAACTCGATGGCGCACTCGCGCGCGCCCGGCAGCTCGTAGATGCTGTGCACCTGACCCGGCTCGCGGATGAACGCCTCGTAGGCGGCGTCGAACAGGATGACGGCCTCGTGCGCGCGCGCGTAGTCGATCCACTTCTGCAGCGACGCGCGCGACATGACGGCGCCCGTCGGATTGTTGGGCGAGCACAGATAGATGAGATCGACCGGCTGCGTGGGCAGCGCGGGATCGAAGCCGTTCTCGGCCGTGCAGGGCAGATAGACGAGGCCGGGGAAGCGCCCCGCGGCGTCGGCCGCGCCCGTGCGGCCGCCCATGACGCTCGTGTCGACGTAGACGGGATACACGGGGTCGGTCACGGCGACGACGTTGTCGAGGCCGAAGATCTCCTGGATGTTGGCGGTGTCGCACTTCGACCCGTCGGAGACGAAGACCTCTTCGGCGCCGACCTTCGCGCCCTGCGACGCGTAGTGCGCGGCGACCGCCTCGAGCAAGAAGTCGTAGCCCTGCTCGGGGCCGTAGCCGCGGAAGCTCTCGCGCTTGCCGAGCTCGTCGGCGCCCGCCTTGAGCGCGTCGACGATGGGCGCGGGCAGCGGCAGCACGACGTCGCCGATGCCGAGGCGGATGATCTTCGCCGCGGGGTTCTTCTCGGCGAACGCGCGCACGCGCTTGCCGATCTCGGGGAACAGGTAGCCGGCCTGGAGCTTCTGGTAGTTCGAGTTGATCTTCGCCATCGCGCCCGGAGGCTAGTCGAGGCGCGGCGCGCGGTCCACGAGATCGGTTAAGATCGCGCGGCCATGGCGACGCTGCGCGAGGTCTTCATCGTCGACGCCGTTCGCACGCCCGTCGGTCGGCACGGCGGCGCGCTCGCCGAGGTGCGGCCCGATGATCTGGGCGCGCACGTCATCCGCGAGCTCGTGCGGCGCACGGGCGTCGACCCCGCGTCGATCGACGACGTGCTGCTCGGCTGCGCGAATCAGGCCGGTGAAGACAACCGCAACGTCGCGCGCATGAGCGCGCTGCTCGCGGGGCTGCCCGTGAGCGTGCCGGGCGGCACCGTCAATCGCCTGTGCGGCTCGGGCCTCATGGCCGTGGGCGACGGGGCGCGCGCTGTCGCCGTGGGCGACGCCGATTTCCTGATCGCGGGCGGCGTCGAGTCGATGTCGCGCGCGCCGCTCGTCATGGCGAAGGCCAGCGAGGCGTACGCGCGCGGCAACGTCACGGCCTTCGACAGCACGCTCGGGTGGCGGTTCGTGAACCCGCGCATGGAAGAGCTGTACGGCACGCACGCGCTCGGCGAGACGGCCGAGCTCGTCGCCGAAAAATACAAGGTCGCGCGCGAGGATCAGGACGCGTTCGCGCTCGCGAGCCAGCGGCGCTGGGCCGAGGCGCACGCGGCCGGCCGCTTCGCCGACGAGCTCGTCGCCGTCGAGATCCCGCAGCGCAAAGGGCCGCCGAAGCGCATCGAGGTCGACGAGCACCCGCGGCCCGAGACGACGCTCGCGCAGCTGGCGGCGCTCAGGCCGGCGTTTCGCAAAGAGCGCGGCACCGTGACGGCGGGGAACGCGTCGGGGATCAACGACGGCGCCGCCGCGATCTTGCTCGCGTCGGCCGATGGCGTGAAGCGCCTCGGGCGCGCGCCGCTCGCGCGCGTCGTCGTCACGGCCGTCGCGGGCGTCGAGCCGAAGCTCATGGGCGTGGGGCCGATCCCCGCGACGCAGAAGGCGCTCGCGCGCGCGGGCCTCACGACGGGGCAGCTCGACCTCGTCGAGCTCAACGAGGCGTTCGCGGCGCAGGCGCTGCCCTGCCTGCGCGAGCTCGATCTCGATCCGGCGCGCGTCAACGTCAACGGCGGCGCCATCGCGATCGGCCACCCGCTCGGCTGCTCGGGCGCGCGGCTCGTCACGACGCTCGTGCACGAGATGGCGCGAAGGAAGATCCGCCTCGGCCTCGCCTCGATGTGCATCGGCGTGGGGCAAGGCATCTCGATGATCCTCGAGCGGGCGTGACGATGGCGCGCGCGCGAAAGGCCCCCGCGACCCCGAAGCGCGACGCGGTCGCGAAGAAGGCCGCCGAAAAGCCCGCGCGTCGCGCCGCGCGCGCGACGCCCACCGACGACGCGGCGGCGCGCGCGTTCACGTTCGCGCTCGGCAGCGCGGCGCACGAGCTCAAGAACGGGCTCGGCCCGCTCGCCATGACGCTGCAGCTCGCCGAGCGCAAGCTGCTGCTGGGCGAGTCCGTGCCGCCGCAGGACCTGTCGTTCGCGCGCGCGCAGGTGCGCCGGCTCTCACACCTCGTCAACGATCTACTCGACGTCACGCACCTCGACACCGATCAGTTTCCGCTGCGCGCGCGCGCCGCCGACCTCGCCGCGACGGTCGCCGAAGCCGTCGACACGTTCCAGCGCGGCAACGTCCGTCAGATCGCGCGGGTGCTTCCGGCCGCGCCCGTGCCCGCGACGTTCGATCCCGACCGCATCTTCCAGGTGATCGTGAACCTGCTCGAGAACGCCGCGAAGTACGCGCCGCTGCCCGCGCCCATCTCCGTGACGCTCGCGCGCGTCGCCGATGGCGCGCGCGTCGAGGTGCGCGACGGCGGCCCCGGCCTCGCGCCCGAGCAGCAGGGGCGCCTGTTCGCGCGCTTCGTGCGCGCGCGAGACGACGGCGACGGAACGCGCGGCCTGGGCCTCGGCCTCTTCCTGTGCCGCGCCATCATCGAGCGCCACGGCGGCCGCATCGGCGTCGACAGCGCGCCGGGCGCGGGCGCGACCTTCTGGTTCGAGCTGCCGTTAAGCTAACTCTCTATGACCATCACGATCACCGCCTTCGAGCGCTCACCTGACGGCGGCAAGGGGCTGTCGCGTGACACGCGCGTTCGCTGGGCGCTCGAGGAAGTCGGCCAGCCCTATCAGGTTCGCCCTGTCTCCTTTCGTGCGTTGAAGGAGCCCGCGCATCTGGCGTTGCATCCGTTCGGCCAAATTCCAACCTATGAGGAAGGTGAGCTCGCGCTATTCGAGACGGGAGCGATCGTGTTTCACATCGCCGAGCGGAACGCGGGTTTGCTTCCGAATGACGCCAACGCGCGGGCGCGCGCCATCACCTGGATGTTCGCCGCGCTCAACACGATGGAGCCGCCGATCCTCGAGCTCGTGACCGTCAAGCTTCTGGAGCGCGACCAGCCCTGGCGAGACGCGCGCCTGCCGCTCGTCGCGGAGCGTATCCGGGGCCGGTTGAATCAACTCTCCGCGCGGCTGGGCGACGCCGACTGGCTCGACGGCGCGTTCAGCGCCGGCGACTTGATGATGGTGTCGGTGCTGCTCAGGCTGAGACCGTCGGGCCTCCTGAACGAGTACCCGAGCCTGGCGGCCTACGTCGCCCGGGGCGAAGCGCGGCCCGCCTACCAGCGAGCCTTCGACGCACAGCTGGCGACGAACACGGCCAGCCCGAAGATTGAATGATTGCTGATCGCTGCTGATCGTCGTCGATCTCGGCCGCGCGCTACATCTTCGTGAATGCGACCCAGTCGAGGTTCAGGCCCACGGCGACGAAGTCGAGCCGCATGACGTACTTCCCCGGCTGCAGCGCGATCGTCCCGATGTTCTGGACGGTCCACACGTGGTACGCCTCGACGCCGCACCCCGAGGTGCCCATGAGCGGAAGCGCCGCGGTCTTCACCGTCGGCGTGAATGTGAACATCAGCCTCGGCGTGTTTGAGCCGCCCGAGTGCACCGAGATCTGGTAGGTAGCCGCCTCTTCGACGGTCACGGTGTAGTTGAGCCAGTCGCCCGTGCCGATGTAGCCGAGGTAGACGTCGCCCGTGAGCTTGGCGCACGTGCCCTCGGCTTGATCGGTGGGCGAGTTCGGCTGGCCCGTGCATTGGAGATCGATGAGGTCGGTCCGCGTGAAGGTGCAGGTCGAGCCCTTCACATTGCCCGACACTTTGTAGGCGACGCCCGATCCGCCCGTATCGTAGCCCTCGATCTGGATCGTGCCGGGGATCTTGGCCGGCGTACCGCCGAACGGTCCGCCCGTGTAGGTCGACGGGACCTGGTTCGGCCCGTCGACGGCGGCGATCGCGTCGGTGTTCGAGCCGCCGTCGGTGCCCGCGCCCGCCGTGCCGTTCGCGCCAGCGCTGCCGTTCGCGCCAGCGCTGCCGTTCGCGCCCGCGCTACCGTTCGCGCCCGCGCTACCGTTCGCGCCCGCCGAACCGTCCGCGCCAGCCGTTCCAGGCGTCGCACCCGCGCTGCCGGTCGCGCCCGCGCTACCGCCCGTTGCGCCCGCCGTGCCGTTCGCGCCCGCGCTGCCGCCGTTTTCACCCGCGCTGCCGCCGTTCGCGCCCGCCGTGCCCGTCACCGTGCGTGAGGGCGAGCTCGTGCAACCGACGACCGCGATCAGAGAAAACGTTCCCGCGAAGCCCAATAGGCCGAGGCCGAACAAGCGAGTCTGAGTCTTCATGGATCTCCTCTTATCGTGAACGGGCGCGCGCGCTGTCGCATGACGAGCCCAACGAGTGCACGGGCCCGGCGGCGCCGAATTGGACGGCGCGGGGGTTTGGCCGCTATCCTGCCGCTCCACCGTGCCACGCGACTCGAAAATCACGCCCATCACGCGCCACGAACCGCGCACCTTCTACGCGACGCGCGTCACGCGCACGCAGGCGGGAGAGTCGTGGGATCTCTGGTCGGTCGAGGACGGACGCCGCATCGGCTTCCTGTCCGTCGTCGACGACGGCCACGTCGTTTACGCGCTGTCCTCCGTCAAGCGCGGCACGTCTCACGAGGAGGTCGCCGATCTCGTCGAAGGTTTTTTCACGCCATCCTCGACGGACGCCCACAATCGAGAGATCATCATTTCGGATTATGACGAAGAGCCTGAAATGCTCGAGTCGGACATCCGGCAGGCCTAGCGCCCTGCGATCGCAGGTAACCGCGAGCGCAGCGGGGCTTCGCCCCGCGAAGCGAGCCACCGGAGGGCACGGGAACCCTCTCAGGGTTCCCGAGTAGATCATGTCCGGGTTCCGCGGGTTCCTGCCCTACGACGAAGGCGCGGGCGAGTCGTTCGTCGGCCGCGCCGACGAGGTCGCGCGCGTCATGCGCCTGCTGGGCGGCGACGCGCGCGTCGTCGTGCTCGCGGGGCCGAGCGGCATCGGCAAGACGTCGCTCGTGCGCGCGGGGCTCGCGCCCGCGCTCGCGCGGCGAGGCGCGCAGGTCGTCACCGTGGGCGGCTACGAGGATCTCGACGGCGAGATCCTGCGCGCCGCGAGCCGCCTCGGCGTGACGCCGCCCATCCCGAACCAGACCTCGGGCGACTACCTCGCGCGCATCGCGCGCGACTCGCAAAACGGGCTCGTGCTCGTCTTCGATCACCTCGAAGAGGCGCTGTCCGACGAGGTCGGGCGCGGCGCCGATCTGGGCGCGCTGCTCGCGCGCGTCGTCGATCAGGGCGGCAACCGCCTGCGCATCCTGCTGTCCGTCGACGATGCGTCGTTCGCGCGCCTCGATCAGCTGCGCGACGCGGGCGCCTCGGGCGCGCTCGCGTCGAGCGTGTGGATGACGCTGCCCGGGCTCACGCAAGAGCAGGTGTCCGAGATCCTCGAGCGCACGGCGATCCAGTCGGGCACTTTCTTCGAGACGGGCCTCGCTGGTACGGTGGCGGCGGACCTGTGCCGCGCGGGGCGCTGCCGGCCGCTCGATCTGCAGCTCGTCGCGCGCGCCATCGTCGACCTGCGCCTCACGTCGGTGCGCAAATACCAGCGCAGCGGCGGCGCGGCCGTGCTGCCCGCGCTGTTCTTCGAGCGCGTGTGCGCCGAGTCGGGCGGCCGCGTCGCGCGCCAGGCGCTGCTCGCGGCGGCCGAGCAGAAGGAAGTGGTGGCCGAGGACCTCGACGCGCGCACGACGAAGGCGCGCGAGGCCGCGGGCGACGCGCTCGCGGCGCTCAAGCTGCGCGGCGTGCTGCGCAGCCGCGCGCGCGGCCGGCGCGAGGCGTTCTCGCTCGCGCACGCGGGTCTGCACGACGTCGTCACATCGTTCGCGATCGAAGATCGCGCGCGCGCGGCCGAGGCGCGCCGCGCGCTGCGCCGCCGCCTGACGGCGGGCGAGCGGCTGCGGCTGCGCGAGCTGTGGGCCGTCCACCGGCACCTCGGCGCGGCGCTCGCGCCCGACGAGCAGGTGACCTTCATTCGCAGCGTGCGACGCAACGCGATCCAGCTCGGCCTCGGCGCGGCGCTCGTCATCGCCGTGTTCGTCGCGCTCGTCGGGAACATGCGCCGGTCGTACACGCTGGGCTTCGAGCCCCGTGACGGCACGGGCGCGTCGCGCGTCGTCGTGCGCCTCGGCCGCGAGGGGCTGTCGTTCCTGAGCTTCCTTCCCAACCACCCGCGCTTCGGCGCCGTGCTCGCCGACACGGGCTTCTCGGCGGCGGGGCTCGGCGCCGACACCGTCGCGCGCATCTCCGCCGGAAAGGCCTCGGGCACGCTCGACGCCGCGGGCAAAGGCGCCGCCGTGCCAGGCTGGCTGCGCGAGGTCGTCAACGGCTTGCGGCCCGTCCCGCGCGGTGTCGCGAAGGCGCTGCTCGGCGATCCCGACGGCGTCACGGCGCTCAAGCAGGCGTTCAGCGATCCGCTCGCGCGGCGCGAGACGCTCGAGGCGCTCGCCGTCATCGGGCGCGGGCGCGCGGGCGAGGACGAGATCCTCGCGGCGGCGTTGGGCGACAGCGCGCCCGAGATTCGGCGCCGCGGCGTCGAGGTCGCGGCGTCGATCGATCGGCGGCAAGGCAACGGCGCGCACGGCGCCACGCTGCGCAGCGCGCTCGGCGACAAGTCGCCCGACGTGCGCGCCGCCGTGCTGCACGAGACGGCGACGCTGCCGCCCAACGAGGCCGCGAGCATCCTGGCCGTCGCGCTGCGCGATCCCGATCCGACCTTCCGCAAGGGCGCCGAAGAGGCGACGAACG
>DATAZS010000308.1:0-4886 GCA_036271915.1 Polyangia bacterium | reverse complement strand
TCGCATGCTCGACGGGCTGCGCCGCGAGATCGAGCCCGTCGCGGCAACCGATCTCATGCGCTTCCTGCTGACGTGGCAGCACGCGCGCCCCGGCGCGCAGCTCCACGGACGCGGCGGCGCCATGCAGGTCGTCGCGCAGCTGCAGGGCTTCGAGGCCGCCGCGGGCGCGTGGGAGCGCGAGATCCTCCCCGCGCGCGTCGCCGTCTACGACACGGCCTGGCTCGACGCGCTCTGTCTTTCGGGCGAGGTGACGTGGGGTCGCCTCGCCCGACGCGACGCCGGTGGCGCGCCAAACCGCGCGGCCCCCGTCGCGCTCGTGCGCCGCGGCGACCTGCCCTGGCTGCGCGTGCCTGACGGCGCCGCGGCAGAAGCAGCAGCCGACGGCCCCGCGCTCTCGGCGCCGGCGCGCGACGTGCTCGCCTTTCTCGAGACGGCGGGCGCGAGCTTCCTCGACGAGATCGTGGGCGGCGCGGGCCGCCTGCGCGCCGAGGTCGAGGACGCGCTGTGGGAGCTCGTGTCGAGCGGCCGCGTCACGGGCGACGGCTTCGCGGGCCTGCGCGCGCTCATCTCGGCGACGCAGAGCCGCGGCAGCGCGCGCGCCCGCTGGCACGCGCGCTGGGCGCGCCGCGCGGGCGGTCCCGTGGGCGCGGGGCGCTGGTCGCTGCTGCGCGCGCCCTCCGTCGACGACGAGACGCGCACCGAGCAGCTCGCGCGCCAGTACATCAAGCGCTACGGCGTCGTGTTCCGCGACGTGCTCGCGCGCGAGGCGCACGCGCCGCCGTGGCGCGATCTCCTGCGCGTCTACCGGCGCCTCGAGATGCGCGGCGAGCTGCGCGGCGGTCGCTTCGTGGGCGGCTTCGTGGGCGAGCAGTTCGCGGCGCCAGAGGCCGTCGAAACCTTGCGCGCCGTTCGCAAGGACCCGAAGCGCGGCGAGATCGTGCGCGTTTCGGCCTGCGACCCGCTCAACCTCGTGGGCATCCTCACGCCGGGTCCGCGCGTGCCCGCGACGCTCGCCAACACCGTCGTGTTCGTCGACGGCGTGCCGCAGACCGAATCGCCGTTCGTCGAGCCTCTTCGCTGGTCGGCGGCAAACGCGTTCGGTGCCATGGCGGCGGAGTAGCGCTCCCAGTCCAAAACGCCGACGCCGAGCGCGGCGGCGCGAGGGCGGACCGGCTTTGCCGGGCCGCGCGAGGGGGTCTGGGGTCTGCGAGCGGCAGCGAGCCAGACCCCAGATCAGTCGACGGTCTCGTCCTTCATGCCGTGCATGAGGCGGGCCTTCACGCGCACGAACTGCCGCTCTTTGTACTTCTCGTGGCTGTTCTCGCCGCGCTCGTTGTTCTCGGCCGTGCGCGCGTCGATGATCTGGAACTCAGTGAGCACGAACACGACGGTGCCGTTCTCGGCGAACAACGGATCGTCGGGCGCGCGGCACAGGTACTTGTCGATGCGCACGGGCAGGTCGGCCACGAAGTTGATGACGCGGTAGCCAGGCCCCGAGAACTCGTTCTGCACGGCTGGCTTCTTGTCGGCGGCGACGGCGGCGAGGTCGGTGATCTCGGGCAGGAACCGCTGCAGCGCCGGCGAGCGCGCGAGCGTCTCGCGGATCTTGATGATGTCGTTCACCGACTGACCCGGGATGACGTAGTTGAACGGCACGAGCCGCTGCACGAGCTCGCGCAGCACGAACGGCAGCTGCTCCTCTGAGCTCGTGATCATGCGGAAGCGCAGGTTGTCGTAGACGTCGGCCGCGATCGACTCCTTCTTCGCGAGGAGCTTCGTGATGAGGCTGTCCGTTGGCTTGCGGCTCCACTCGAACTCGACGACCTGACAGCCCACGCCCTTGATCTCCTCGACCGTGCGCAGGACCTTCTCCTCGACGAGGTGAAAGAGCTGGTCGCCCGACACGGGCAGCTTCGTGAGCAGCTCGCGCCCCGCGAGGTGATGCAGGACGTGCATGCACTTGAGCACGATGCACGCATGCGTGCGTCGCTTGCCCTTCTGCGAGGCGACAAGCAGCAGGTCACGCGCCGGGATGCCGCTCGACAGCTCGTCGGGGATGTGGAAGTTGAGGTGGCGCTCGAGGTACTCGACGGCGAGCTCGCGCAGGTCGGCGAGGCGCCGCAGATCGTCGGCGTCGGTCGGATCGATCTCGTTGACGCGTAGGAAGCGGTCGACCTCATCGCGCTCCGTGAAGTGCAACCGGTGCCAGTCGATGACCGAGCCGCCGCGCAGCAGGTTTCGGATCGCCGTGAGGTCGGCGAGCGTGAAGTCTTCGTACCGAACCTTGCGGGCTCGCTCTGCCGTCGGTGTTCGCTCGGTCGCGGGAGCGCCGGGAATCGGTGGCGTTGCGTTCTCTGGGATGGACACGTCGTCGGCCTTCTGGCGAGGGCCCGGAGCGCGAACAAAGTGCGCGCGGGCACGCCAGTCTAGGTCGCGTGTCATGACCCGGCAAGCGAAAGCGCCGGTCGCCCGTGGGCGCAGCGGCAGCCTGGTGAGTGCCTATGTCAGGATCGGAATAGCCCGAAACGAAAGCTATTTTCGGCTGGGGGCCGGTGATCCGAGAGACACGGTGACCAAGAACATCGCTCCCGAAAAGAGCGCCATCGTCAGGCAGCCAATGACTTGAATCATACTTACACCTACATATCACCCTTTGTGGGCGGCGCCAAGTTCAGGACATCATTTCGCTGCACCTCAAAGCCCGTTTGGCGGGTGTCGTCGACGGAGAGTAGGATCGGCGCCGTGAGAAAATTAGGCGCGGTCGCCGTGCTGACGGTGCTGGTCTCGGGCGCGGCGGCGGCGCAGACGCTGCCGTCGACGCAGGCGGACTTTTCGCGCGGGCAGGCGCTCGTCATCGCCAAGAAGCCGGCCGAGGCCGCCGAGAAATTCGCGGCCGTCACGAAGGCCGAGCCGGACTTCGCGCCCGGCTGGTACGCGCTCGCGGCGGCGCGGCGGCGCGCTGGTCAGTGCGATCTCGCGATCGCCGCGTACCGCCGCTACGCCCAGATGCTGCCCGACGAGCCCGAGCCCTACTACGGCCTCGGCCTGTGTCTCAAGGAAGAGGGGCAGAACGCGAGCGCCGCGCAGGCGCTGCGGCGCTACATCGAGATCGAGAAGCGGCCGGCGTCGCAGAAGTGGGTCGAGCACGCGAAGGGCGTCATCGACGAGATCGGCAACAGCCCGGACGCGCCGCGCGCGGCGTCCGTCGAAGCGAAGCCACCCTCCCCCGCCGCGCCCGAAGCTGGCGCCCCCGCCGAGAGCCCAGCCGCGCCCGTCTACGCCAAGGCGCAAGAGCTACGCGACACGGGCCACATCGACGAAGCCGTCGCGAAGTTCAAGGAGGCCATCGCGGCCGATCCGCGGAACATGGTGGCGCGCGCGGCGCTCGGCGAGCTGCTGCTGAAGATCCGGCGCGACAGCGACGCGATCGACGTCTTTCGCGCGGCCGTGCACGTCAACTCCGAGTATTCGCTCGCGTGGTACGAGCTGGCGTTCGCGTTCCGCGTGCGGGGCCGGCTGCCCGAGGCCGTCGACGCCTACGAGCACTACATCAAGCTGAAGCCGGCGGACCCCGATCCGTACTACGGCCTCGCGCGCTCTCTGCAGAAGCTCGGCAAGAAGGACGCGGCCCGCAAGGCCTACGAGACGTACGTCTCGATGGAGAAGCGTCCCACCGAGCAGAAGTGGGTCGACGCGGCGACGAGCGAGCTGCGCACGCTCGGCGCCGCGCCGTAGACGTCAGCTCGCGTCCACCGCGAGATCGAGCGCGATCGCGGCGCCGTGCACGATAGACGCGATCCGGACGGCGTCGTGGACCTGGTCCTCGGTGAGGCCGCCCGCGAGCACGACCTTCTCGTGCGCCTGCATGCACGTGCCGCAGCCGTTGATGGCGCTCGCCGCGAGCGCGAACAGCTCGAAGTCGAGCTTGTTGCCCGCGGGCTTCGCGAGCCGGTTCATGCGCAGCCGCGCTGGCTTCTCTCCGTAGGCCGGCTTCTCGATGAGGTGGCGAAATCGGTAGTAGACGTTGTTCATGCCCATGATGGCGGCCGCCGCGATGGCGTCGTCGACGACCGCGCCGTCGACGGCGGCCCGCGCGTCCTCGAGCACGGCCGCGCGCAGGCGCGGGTTGCGCGACGTGACGGCCGACGTGACCGCCACGCCCCAGCGCTGCGCGGGTGTGAGGCTCGTCTCGGCCATCACGGACTGCAGGTTCAGCTTCAGGTCGCGCGCCGGATCCGGAATGGCGTCGCGCACGAGATCCAGCGCGCCCATGACTATGCGACCTCCAGGGTCTTCTCGCCCTTCTGCCAGTTGCACGGGCAGAGCTCGTCGGTCTGCAGCGCGTCGAGGACGCGCAGCACCTCGTCGACGTTGCGGCCGACGTCCATGTCGGTCACCGAAACGAAGCGGATGACGTTCTCGGGATCGACGATGTACGTCGCGCGCATGGCGACGCCCGCCTGCGGGTGCAGGATACCGAGCGCCTGCGACAGATCGCGCCGCAGGTCCGAGAGCATGGGGAACGGCAGGTTCTTGAGATCGGGGTGGCTCTTGCGCCACGCGAGGTGGACGAACTCGTTGTCGGTCGAGACGCCGAGCACCTGCGCGTCGCGGTCGAGGAAGTCGCGGTTGAGCTTGCCGAAGGCCGCGATCTCCGTCGGGCAGACGAAGGTGAAGTCCTTGGGCCAGAAGAACACGACCTTCCACTTTCGGGCGTGCGTCTTGGTCGCGACTTGCTCGAACTCCTTGCCCTTGTCGAGGCTCACGACGGCTTGCAGATCGAACTCGGGAAATTTGTCTCCGATGGTCAGCATTGGGATCCTCCTGCGCCTCAACATGCGGCCTGCCTATCCATAGAACCAATACTAAGAAACTATCTCTTAGAT
>DATAZS010000307.1:0-5620 GCA_036271915.1 Polyangia bacterium | reverse complement strand
GCCCGCCGCGACCGTGCACGACGCGACGGTTGACGTCGCGTCCGTACCGCCGTCGACCGTCGTTCCCGCCGCGCCCGCCGTCGCCGCGCCGGCGGCTCCCGCCGCCGCGACCGCACCGGCCGTGCCCGTGGCGCCCCCGCCTCCGTCCGAGGCGGCCGTCCCGAGCCCCGAAGTCCCACACGCGTACAAGCCGGCCGACGCGAGCCCGACCAGCCAGATGATTGACCATGCCGTCTCTACGCGCCTCGAGCGGCATCCGGCTGCCGCGTGCTTTTCGTTGCTCGTCATGTCGACGGAGCTCTTCAAGATCGGTGCCACGACGACCGCGCGCTCACACGCGCCGAGCGGCGAGCATCGGCCACCGGCGGGCGGCCGACACATCCGCACCTTTGCGCAACTGCGCAAGTTGCGGACACCTTCTCGCTTCACCGCGCAGGAGTCGAAGCGCGTCGGGACTTCCGATAGTCCCACGAGAGAATCGCGGCCCCCACCAGCTCACCGCCCAGCGTCACGGGGCTCAGGACCGTCGCGAGGTGCTGACCGAGATTCTGAAACGGATAGTGCGGGAAGCGCCACCCGAAGAGCGGCCACAGCAGCGTCCCGAACGACATCGACAGTCCGATGAAGTCGAGGAGGAAGTGCGTCGCGACGCCGACGACGACGGCGCGTACGGCCAGCGAGCGCGTGACGAGCGCGACGACGGCGAGGGCCGACAAGAACAGGCCCGTGTGCGCGAAGAGGTGCGTGCCGGAGAGCATCCCCGTCGCGCTTCGACCTCCGGTCAGCCAGAACGGAAAATAGAAGAGGGGCTTGTCGATCAGATCGGGCAGCAGCGCGCCCAAGAAGAACGCGCGCCGCTCCACGACGGAAAAGCGGCGATACAGCCGCGCGGCGATCCTCTTCCCGAGGCCGAGATGCCCGAGCGCAAACACAGTTCCGAGCGCGACTCCTGGCCGACTTGAATACCACCAAACTCTCGCGGGAACTCTTCCTTCTCGCGGACGTTTTCCTCACGGACGTTTCTTGGATGCGGGGCCGTCGAAGACCGGCGTATCGTCTTCGCGGCGTCCGTTTGTGACGGGAGGGTCTGATGTTCGCGCGGTCAGCGAAGGACGACGGGATGGGGAGCTTGCTCTACGACGGGGGGACGTGCCGTTTTCGCGTCTGGGCGCCGTTCGCGAAGAGCGTGAAGGTCGAGGGGGTGTTCACGGCCTGGGCCGCGGGCGCCATCGATCTCAACGCGGAAGGCAACGGCAATTGGTCGGGCGAGATCGACGGCGTCAAGGCGCTCGATCTGTACAAGTACCTCATCGAGAACGTCGGCGGCCCCGGCAACGACGACTCCGTCCTGTTGGAGCGCGCCGACGCGCGCGCGCTTCAGGTCGAGAGCTCCGACGCGCCCTCCGCGAGCTACGTCATCGCGCCGTTCAATCAAACAGGGCGGCCCGCCTTCACGCCGCCCGCCTTCGAGAGCTTCATCCTGTATCAGCTGCACGTCGGCTCGTTCTCGGGCTTGCACGACGTGCCCGCGGCGCCGGCGGGCCGACGAACGGCGACGTTCGCCGACGTCATTCCCAAGCTGCCCTACATCAAGGGCCTCGGCTTCAACGCCGTCGCGCTGTTGCCCATCGGCGACGTCCGCGACGACCTCGGCGGCGTGGGCGAGGGCTATGGGACGTGCGACATGTTCGCGCCCGAGGACGAGTACGGCACGAACAAAAGCACGGCCGTCGCCGATCTCCTCGCGCTCGTCGACGCGGCTCACGCGCTCGGCCTCGCCGTGATCTTCGACGTCGTCTACGGTCACTCGGCCATCGACAACAATCGGTACTGGCGCTACGACGGCAACGCCTACGGAGCCACCGCGGGCGGCGAGTACTTCGACCGCGGGAGCTACGACACGGGCTTCGGCGCCGGCTTCGCGTTCTGGCAGCAAGAGATCAAGGACTTCTTCCTCGACAACGCGCGCATGTTCCTGCGCGACTACCGCGTCGACGGGCTGCGCTTCGACGCGATCCAGCTGGTCCAGCCCGACGCCATTCAGTACGTCGTCGGCTCGTTGCAACGCGAGTTCCCCGACCGATACCTCATCGCCGAGTACAACCCCGGCGACGGCCACGCCTGGGGCCCGGCCATGGACCCGTTCTTGGGGCTGCATTTCGCGGCGACGTGGGATCTGGCGGCGCCTTCGCAGGCCTTCGACGCGCTCAGCGGCGTGAGCCCCGTCGATCGGCTGCTGAGCCTCATCGGCGACTTCCAGAACCCGGCGCCGTGGTGCTCGGTGCGCTACCTCGCGGGCTCGCACGATCAGATCTTCAACGACGGAAGCGACATCGCGCGGCGCTACCTCGTCGAGCGCTTCGGCGGACGCGCGAACGGATGGGCGCTCGCGAAGGCGCGGTTGGCGTGGGCGCTGACGGCGACCCTGCCCGGAACGCCCATGCTGTTCATGGGCACCGAGGGGCACCTCGACGGCTTCTGGAATCCCGACCTCGTCGCGGGGGTCGACCGTCGCGTCGACTGGGACCGAATGGGCGATCCGACGGGCGCGCCCATGCAACGGCTCGTGCGCGACATCAACAACCTGCGGTGGGCGCACCCTGCCCTGCGCGCGCCCGCGGGCAACGTCACGCACCAAGATCCCGAGGGACAGGTCGTCGCGTTCAAGCGCTATACGCTGGACGGCGATCTGCTGTTGATCGTCGTGAACGTCAGCGACAACCAGTGGGCCTTCCACGACTACGGCGTCTCGACGGCGGGCGAGTCTGGCGCTTGGGTCGAGATCTTCAACTCGCAAGCCCCCGACTACGGCGGCGTCGACACGACGGGGAACTTCGCCGAGCGCCTCGGCGTCACCGACGGCAAGCTCTTCATGAACGTCCCGCGCTGGTCGGTGCTGGTCCTACGCAAGGACTGACGCCTAATGCGTCACTTTCGAGCTGAGCGACGCCGTGCCGACGTTGTTCGTCCCGACGTTCGCCGTCTTCTTGTCGAGCTGCGCCTCGATGTCGGCGGCGGTCTGCGCCGTCGTGACCCCCGGTAGCGGGAGCGCGCTCTGCGCGTACAGCGTGAACACGTAGGTGTGCGTCTGTCCGGCGGGCGGGCACGGGCTGATGTACCCCATGGATTGGTTGTTCCCGCCGACCTGCTTCGCGCCCGCGGGATCGGCCGGAGTGTGCGTGCTCACCGGCACGCCCATCGCGAGCGCCATCGCCGTCGGCGGGATGTCCCAGATCGCCCAGTGCGTGAACATGTTGGTCGTGTCCTTGAGGACGATGGCCCAACCCTTCGTGCCCGCCGGCTGCCCGGTCCACGCGAGCGGCGGCGACATGTGCATGTCCGTCCCGCCCGCGCACGTGTACGTGTTCGGAATCGTCGCGCCTTCGGCGAACGCCGTGCTCATGAGCGCGAGCAAACCGCCGCCGCCCTCGCTCGCGCTCTGATCGCTGCCGCTGTCGACGACGCCGCCGTCCGTCGCACCCGCGGCGCCGGTCACGCCCCCGCCACCCGACGTCCCCGCCGCCGCGCCCGCGCTGCCCATCGCTCCCGCGCTGCCCGTCGCGCCTGCGCTCCCCGTCGCTCCAGCTCCGCCGGCCGCGCCCGCGCCGCCCGACGCTCCCGCGCCGCCGCCGCCGTTCGCGGCTCCAGGGGTGCCAGTCGCACCTGCGTCGTTGCCAGCGCCTCCCGATGAGCAACCGATCCCAACCACAACGCCCAGCGCCGCCACGATGCCCAGCTGTCGACCTACGCGGGTCATCCTCATACCGGTCTCCTCGCGACGAGTTTTCGAGCGGCCCAGCCTCGCGCCAAAGTCGCGCCCAATCAAGATCACTCGGGCGAGCGCGTCCACATCATGGAAGCAAGCGCGGCGTTTGAGGATAGATTGTGCTCGCCGTGTCCGACAACCCAACCGCCGTCCTGCTCTTGAACCTCGGCACGCCCGACTCGGCGAGCGTGCCCGACGTGCGCCGTTACCTTCGCGAGTTCCTCAGCGACCCGCGCGTGCTCGATCTGCACCCCTTGGGCCGCTGGACGCTGCTCAACCTCGTCATCCTGCCGTTTCGGCCCGCGAAGTCGGCGCGCGCCTACCAGTCGATCTGGGGCACAGGCGACCACGGCTCGCCGCTGCTCTTCCACAGCCACGCCCTCACCGAAGGCGTGCGCGCGGCGCTGGGCCCCGGCCACGTCGTCGAGCTCGGCATGCGCTACGGCGCGCCGTCGATCCCGTCGGCCCTCACGAAGTTGCTCGCGGCGAACCCCTCCAAGATCGTCGTCGCGCCGCTGTTCCCGCAGTACTCGTCGGCGGCGACGGGCTCCGCGCTCGATCGCGTCTACGAGATCCTCGGCAAGGCCTGGAACGTCCCCGCCATCGAGACGCTCCCCGCGTTCTACGACGATCCGGGCTTCATCGCGTCCTTCACGCACGTCGCGCGCCCGCACCTCGACGCGTTCCGGCCCGACTTCGTGCTCTTCAGCTATCACGGTCTGCCCGAGCGACACATGCGCAAGAGCGACCCCACGGGGACGCACTGCCTCGCGAGCGCGGGCTGCTGCGACGCGATCGGACCCGCGAACCAGTACTGTTACCGCGCGCACTGCTTCGCGACGACGCGCGCGCTCGCGGCCAGCCTCGCGCTGCCCACCGAAAGCCACTCGGTGTCCTTCCAGTCGCGCCTCGGGCGCACACCCTGGATCCACCCGTACACCGACCTCGTGCTGCCCGAGCTCGCGAAGGCCGGCAGGAAGCGCCTCGCGATCCTCTGCCCCGCCTTCGTCGCCGACTGCCTGGAGACGGTCGAGGAGATCGGCATCCGCGCCAAGGCCCAGTGGAAATCACTCGGCGGCGAGGACCTGCTCCTGGTTCCCTCGCTCAACGCGGATCCCACGTGGATCGACGCGGTCGCGAACATGGTGCGCAACATCGCGCGCTCGGCCGCGTCCTCGCCCTGATCGAAGCCTCGTCGCGACTGTAAGTCGCTGGTGGACAGCCTCGTCCGCGAGCGGTTAGCAGGCTTTCTGCCTACGCGACCGCGTGCCCGTCGTTGCTGTCGCCCAGCGTCCCGTCGACGTCGAAGATCACCTAGAACCGGGGCCGGTCGACAGCAGCCCCGCCGCCCTCGACCGGCTTCACGGCCACGCGGTCAGATCGTCGCGGCCTGGTCAGTCTCGGCCGGGACCTCGTCTCGCGCGTTCCCCTTCTCCTCGAGCTCGGCCTGCTCGGCGCTCATCGCCTGGCCGATGGCCTCGAGCTGAGCCTCGTCGAAGAGCTTCTTCACCTTCGGGAACAGATCGTCTTCTTCCTCGCCCACGTGATGAGTGACCTGCTCTTTCAAGACCTTGATCTTGGCATCGAACGTCTCGTCGTCCGACTCGGTGTCCAGCAGATCGCTGAGGATGCGCTTGATCCCCAGGTGCTCCTCGAGCGATTCGAGGAGGATGTCCTCCGTGCGCTTCTCCTTCACCGCCGGGTAAAAGTGGTGTTCTTCGATGGCGGCGTGAATCGCAAGGCTATCGGCGAGCTCCGTGAAGAGCTTCTCCTTCTTGTCGGTGTCGCGTGCTTTGTCGATCTTCGAGAAGAGACCTTCGACGGCGCGGTGCTGGGACTTCAAGAGCTCGATGG
>DATAZS010000306.1:0-1673 GCA_036271915.1 Polyangia bacterium | reverse complement strand
TTTCCTTCTGGCGTCGATCACGGTGTCGTTCCTGGCCGGCTCGAGCGCCCCGACGCCGCTCTACGCCGTCTACCAGGCCGCGTGGGGCTTCTCGCCCGTCACGGTGACGGTGATCTTCGGCATCTACGCCGTGGCCGTGCTCACGACGCTGCTGACGTTCGGCGCCCTGTCGGATCATGTGGGGCGGCGTCCCGTACTCCTCGTGGCCGCCGCCGTGCAGGCCGTGACGATGCTCGTGTTCACCGCGGCCAGCAGCGTGACGATGCTGCTCGCCGCGCGCGTCATCCAGGGCCTGTCGACGGGCGCGGCGCTCGCGGCGCTCGGCGCCGGCATGCTCGATCTCGATCGCGCGCGCGGCACCGTCGCCAACGCCGTCGCCCCCATGAGCGGCACGGCGCTCGGCGGCATCGCGTCGGGCCTCCTCGTGCAGTTCCTCCCCGCGCCCACGCACCTCGTCTACCTCGTGTTCTTCGTCGTGTTCGTGCTGCAGATCGTCGGCGTCGCGCTCATGACGGAGACCGTGACGCCGCGGCCCGGCGCGCTCGCGTCGATGCGCCCGCACCTGCGCCTGCCGCCCGTCGTGCGCCGCCCGTTCCTGCTCGCGTCGCCCGTCCTCGTCGCCGCCTGGGCGCTCGCGGGCTTCTACGGCTCGCTCGGCCCGGCGCTCGTGCGCCGCGTCGTAGGTGGCCACTCGATCTTGCTGGGCGGCCTCACGCTGTTCGTGCTCGCGGGCAGCGGCGCGCTCACCGTGCTCGCGATGCGCAAGCGCGCGGCGGCGACGTTCATGATCTTCGGGGCGACGGTGCTGCTCGTAGGCGTGGGCCTCACGCTCGTCGCGGCGCACGTCGCGTCGGGGCCGCTGTTCTTCGCGGGCGCCGTGCTCGCGGGCATGGGCTTCGGCGCCGGCTTTCAGGGCGCGATCCGCACCGTGCTCGCGCTGACCCAGCCGCACGAGCGCGCGGGCGTGCTGTCCGTCGTCTATGTCGTGGCGTACCTGGCCATGGGCGTGCCGGCCGTCGCGGCGGGCTTCCGCGTCGTCCACGGCGGCGGGCTCGCGGGCACGGCGCGCGAGTACGGCGTGGCCACGATGGTCCTCGCGGCGCTCGCGCTCGTGGGCGCCCTCGCCCGCCCCGCGCCGCGCGCCTGACGCGACCCCATCCTCGCCGAGAATTCTGCCGGAGCCGACATGACTCCGTGATATTGACGTCCCCATGTCGGTCGCCAGCGACCACGAGGGCCGGAGTTCCGGCAGTTCTTGGGACCGCGTGCGCGCGCACCTCGTGAAGACCTACTTCACGGCCGACCTGCGCAGCCTCGCGCTCGGGCGCATCGCCATGGCCCTCGTGCTGCTCGTCGACCTGGCCAAGCGCTGCGTCGCCATCAACGAGTGGTACACGAACGAGGGCCTGCTGCCGAACCACACGTTGCTGTGGCGCCCGTCGTTCGACCACGAATTCTCACTGTTCTTCGCGTGCTCGTACGCGCCCGAGGTCATCGTCGGCTTCATCATCTGCGGCATCTGCTACACGGCGCTGCTGCTGGGCGTGTGGACGAAGCGCGCGCAGGTCGCGAGCCTGTTCTGCCTGCTCAACCTCCACGGTCGCTTGCTGCTCGTCGACAACGGCGGTGACGTCGTGCTCGGCCTGCTGTGCATCTGGACCGTCTTCCTGCCG
>DATAZS010000305.1:0-11779 GCA_036271915.1 Polyangia bacterium | reverse complement strand
GTGAAGGTGACCTTGAAGTCGGCGAAGACGCCGAGGTCTCGCACGCCCGCGCCGCCCGAGGTGTCCCACTTGAGGTGCGTGATGACCGACGAGCCGCACGGATCGACGCGGCCGCGCTTGCGCGTCTTGGCCTCGGCGCTCCACGCGTCGGCGGCGTCGCGGTTGCAGTGGCCGCCCGGCCCGTCGCACTTGACGTCGAGCACGTCGTACCACCACGGGCCCTTGGGTCCGTATTCGTTGATGCTCAGCACGGGGCTCACGCCCTCTTCGTGACGTCGCTCGGTCGCGAGGAACGTCACCTCGTGCGTCGTGCCCGGCACGACGTCGATGTAGAAGCACGCCTCGCCGGGCCCCGACGCGAGCTCGCCCAACGTCGGTGAGCTCAGCGTCGCGGCGCCGCCGCCCGCGCCGAGACGAATCTCGAACCGCTTGTGGCCCTCGTCGGGCGCCGGATCCTCGGCCTTGTTGTCCGCGCGGCACGTGCACACCGCGCCGTGACAGCGCGCGCCGGCCAGATTCGCGCGCGCGCCCGCCTCATTCGGAGCGGCAGCCGCAGCTGGCGCGGAGGCGGATGCGGCTGTCGATGCCGCGGACGGTCCAGCGCAGGACGTCGTCACGACGATGGTTAGAGCGCTGATCGCGAAAAGAAGTTGCCTGAAATCCCGCATGAAACGAGGTGCGACGGCGGTGGACGCGGACGCAGGGCTTACGTACCATAGTTTCCCCATGTCGTTCCCGTTTCCGCGTCTGCGCGCGTGGCTCCCCTTCTCGACTCCGGCGTTCGCGCTCGCGTGCGCGCTGTCCATGTCAGCGGGCTGCGCGACCTCGGACGACGCCACGAAACCCATCACGTACTCTCTCACGGCCAAGCAGAATTTCGACAAAGGCACGGCCGAGCTCAAGGACGAAAACTTCGCCGAGGCGCAGAAGTACTTCCAGTTCGTCAAGCAGAAGTACCCGTTCTCGAAGTACGCCGTCCTCGCCGAGCTCAAGCTCGCCGACACGCAGTTCGCCAAGGGCGACTACACCGAGGCCATCGATTCGTACAAGGCGTTCACGCGCCTGCACCCGACGCACGATCAGGTCGAGGACGGCTACGTCGCCTTCAAGATCGGGCAGGCCTACTTCAAGGACATGCCCGACGACGTCCTCCTGCTGCCGCCCGCGTACGAGAAGGATCAGTCGGCCGTCATGGACGCGCTCCGCGAGCTCGGCGACTTCGGGCGCAAGTTCCCCGACTCGCAGTACGTCAAGAAGGCGGCCGAGCTGCGCAAGCAGGTGCTGCAGCGGCTCGTCGATCACGAGGTCTACGTCGCGCGCTTCTACCTGGGCAGCGATCACCCGAAGGCGGCCGCGCTGCGGCTCGAGGGCGCGCTGCGCCGCTACCCGGGCTCGGGCCGCGAGCCCGAGCTGCTGTACGCGCTCGGCGAGACGTATCTGCAGATGGACGATCCGCTGCGCGCGAAGGAGACGTTCACGCGCGTCGTGAGCGACTACGCCGCGGCCGACGACGCGCGCCGCGCGGCGCTGTACCTGCAGTTCATCGCGAAGCGTTGGGGTGACAGCCCAGCGCCGCGCGCGGCCGAGCCCGCGCCGGCGGCCGCTCATGGATGAGGCACGCGACGCCGTTCGCGATCTCGTCGCGCGCGGACGCGAGCACTACACGGCGCGCGAGTACGACAAGGCCGAGAGCTGCCTCGTCGAGGTCCTGCGCGAGAACGTCGCCTACGCCGACGTCTACGACATGCTGGGCGTCATCTATCACCAGTCGGGGCGCCTGCACGAGGCCGAGGCCATGTTCCAGCGCGCGCTCGAGATCAACCCGGCGTACACGGAGGCGGCGCTCAACCTCGCCGTGACGTACAACGATCTCGGGAAGTACCGCGAGGCGAAGGAGGTCTACCAGCGCGCGCTCACGGCCTCGAAGAGCGGACCGCGCGGCCTCGATCCGTTCGCGAAGGGCAAGATCGCGAACATGCACGCCGACACGGGCGCCGCCTACCACGCCGTCGGCATGTACGCCGACGCCGTTCGCGAGTACCAGCGCGCGCTCACGCTGTGCCCGACGTTCGTCGACATCCGCACGCGGCTCGGCACGACGTTGCGCGAGATGGGCGACACGGCCGAGGCCGTGCGCGAGTTCGAGCGTGTGCGCGCCGAGAACCCGCGCTTCATCACGGCGCGCCTGCACCTCGGCCTGTGCTACTACGCGGCCGGCCGCCGCGAGGACGCCACGAGCGAGTGGCGCGCCGTCCTCGAGATGGTGCCCGAGAACAAGTCCGCGCAGATGTACCTCGCGATGCTCGAGCCCAAGGCCGGTGGCAGCGGCGTCTGAAGGGCGCGCCGCGCTGACGTTCACGCCGTCGCCCGAGCGTTTCGTCGTCGAGGAGATCGCCGCCTACGCGCCCGTGGGCGAAGGCGAGCACACGTATCTGTGGATCGAGAAGCGCGGCCTCACGACGATGGACGCCGTGCGCCGCCTCGCGCGCCTGCTGGACGTCGACGCCCGCGACATCGGCTACGCGGGGCTCAAGGATCGCAACGCCGTCACGCGCCAATGGGTCAGCGTCCCGCGCGTCGATCCCGAGCGCGCGCGCCAGGTGTCGGAGCCCGACCTCACCGTGCTCGAAGTGTCGCGCCACGGCAACAAGCTGCGTACGGGCCACCTGCGCGGCAATCGCTTCGAGCTCGTCGTGAGCGTGCCCCGCGACGAAGGCGCCGACGCCAATGTCGCCGACGCGCTGCGCGCGCGCGTCCTCGCCCTCGCGGCGTCGGGTGTGCCCAACCGTTACGGCGAGCAGCGCTTCGGCGCCGCGGGTGACAACGCCGCGGCCGGCCTCGCGATCCTGCGCGGCGCGCGGCGCGAGCGCGATCATCGGCTGCGCAAGCTGTTGCTGTCGGCGGCCCAGTCCGCCGTCTTCAACCGCGCGCTCGAGCTTCGCGCCGCGCGTCCCGGCGGCCTCGGCGCCGTCCTCGCGGGCGACGTCCTGCAGAAGGTCGAGTCGGGCGGCCTCTTCATCAGCGAGGACGTCGCCGTCGACCAACCACGCGTCGACGCGGGCGAGCTCGTCGTCACGGGCCCGCTGCCGGGCGGACGCGAGAAGGAGCCACCGCCCGGCTCGCCCGCGCGCGCCGTCGAGGACGAGGCGATCGCCGCGCTGGGCGCGACGCGCGAGGACTTCGAGCGCGCGGGGCGCGATCTGCCGGGCGCGCGGCGACCATTCGTCGTGCCGCTCGCGCTCGGCGATCCGCCCGTGCAACCCGAGCCCTCGCTCGCGAGTCCTGGCGAGGCAGCGTTTCGCCTGCGCTTCTCATTGCCTGCGGGCAGCTACGCCACGGTCGTCGTCGCCGCACTGGCGTCGGCTTGACGCTGGATTTTCCGTGCTAAGTTTCCGCCACTTTTTGTCTCGCTGACGATCCGAGGAGCGCATGCGCATAACCGACCGAATTCTTGGCTTCACCCTGCTCGGCTCCGAGTGGGTGCTCTGGGTCCTCATCGGGCTGTCGCTGCTGTCGGTGACGATCATGGTCGAGCGCGGCATCTTCCTGGCCGCGGGCCGCGTCGACTTCGAGTCGCTCGCGAAGGAGCTCATCGGCTTCCTCAAGGACGGCGACGTCGCGGGCGCGCGGAAGGCGCTGGCCGGGCTGCGCGCCCCCGAGGCGCAGGTCGCCGCCGCCGGCGTCGAGCTCTACGAGCGCGGCAGCGAGGCGATGTCGGAGGCCATGGCGAGCGTGAAGTCGCGCCTGCGCCTCGATCTCGAGCGCTATCTGGGCGTGCTCGGCACCCTCGGCAACAACGCGCCCTTCATCGGCCTGTTCGGCACCGTCCTCGGCATCATCAAGGCCTTCGCCGATCTGTCGCACAACCAGACGGGCGGCGCGGGCGCCGTCATGTCGGGCATCTCGGCGGCGCTCGTCGCGACGGCCGTCGGCCTCATGGTCGCGATCCCCGCCGTCATCGCCTTCAACTACTTCCAGGGCAAGGTCCGCGCGTCGCTCGGCCGCGTCGACGCGATGGCGCACCTCATCCTTTCGGCCGTCGCGAAGGGCAAGTAGCCATGGCCGGCGGCGCGAGCTTCGGCGGTGACGACGACGGCGGTCAGATGATCGTCGGCATCAACGTCACGCCGCTCGTCGACATCACGCTCGTGCTGCTCATCATCTTCATGGTGACGGCGTCGTACATCGTGAACCCCGCCATCAAGGTCGACCTGCCCAAGGCCGCCTCGGGCACCGAGCAGACGAAGACGACGCTCGCGTTGACGATCGCGAAGGACGGCGTCGTCTACTTGAACGGTCAGCAGACCAACGACTCGGGCATCGTCCAATACATCAGCGGCGAGCTGCCGAAGAACCCCGACCTGCAGGCCATCATCGCGGCCGACAAGGTCGTCCCGCACGGCGACGTCATTCACGTCATCGATCTCGTGAAGCGCTCGGGCGTCCACCGCTTCGCGCTCAACGTCGATCCGGGGAAGTGATCCCGTGACGACGGCCGGCGGAAGCTTCGCGGCCCTCGAGCGCCTCGAGGCCGTCTGGGGCGAGCGACGACCGCGGCGGCGCGGCGCGA
Source organism: Polyangia bacterium (assembly GCA_036271915.1). Lineage (GTDB taxonomy): Bacteria > Myxococcota_A > Polyangia > Fen-1088 > Fen-1088 > DASZFV01. The sequence continues at coordinate 7,209 of DATAZS010000305.1, read as the reverse complement.
TCGTCGGCACGGCGGTCGCCGTCGGCCTGCACGTCCTCGTCGCGGGGGCGCTCGTCCGCGTCGACGATTCGGCGCTCCGTCACTCCGAGCAGGCCGTCGAGATGGAGGTGCAGGAGCCGCCACCGCCGCCGCCCGACGTGAAGCCCGAGCCGCCTCCCCCGCCGCCGCCGCCCGAGGTCCGCCCGCGCGTCGTCGTTCACCACGCGCCCGCGCCCATCCCGCCGCCCGAAGAGACGCCGCCCCCGACGGCCGCGGAGCCGCCCAAGGGTGAAGCGCCGCCCACCTTCGGCGTCAGCCTCGACTCGACGGTCGCGGGCAACGGCCCCGGCATGGCCGTCCCCGTCGGCAACTCGCTCATGACGAAGCCGCGCAAGGCGCCCGTTGCCGCCCCGCCCGGCCCCGTCGGCGATCCCGACGGCCTCGCGCCCGCCGTGCCCGAGCTCTCGCTGTCCGAGCCGCCCAAGGTCCTCGAGGAGGTCAAGGCCGAGTACCCGCCCGAGCTCTCGCGTATGAACATCGAGGGCCACGTCATCGCGCGGCTCTACATCGACGAGACCGGCCGCGTCCGGCGCATCAAGATCACCGAGAGCACGGCCCACGGCTTCGACGACCCCGCGCGCAAGGCGCTCATGAAGTTCAAGTTCAGCCCCGCGCGCACGAGCGACGGCAAGTCCGTCCCGACGAACATCACCTACAAGTACACGTTCGAGTCGAGCCAACAGTGAAGGCTGACAGTCCGTCAAAACCGCCTCTCTAATAGACTTCCGCCCCCCGGAGGGGATATCCTGGGCCGGCCTTTTTTGTGAGGCCTACTCGTATCGGGACCCCGGATGACATCCAAGCGTCGGACGCGCGCCCTCCTCACCTCGCTCTCAGGCCTCGCAACGTTGACGTTGGGTCTCGTCGCGTCTGACGCGACGGCCGCCGACATCCCGATCAACAAAACGATCGATCCGCAGCTCTTTCAGCCCGCGATCGGCCCGCACAACTTCCTCACCGTCGAGGGCGCGGACGTCCCGGACCACAAGCGGCTGTCATTCGGCCTGTCTCTGAATTACCAGCGCCGCCCCTACCTCATCTATACGGGCGGCACGTCGGTCGGGACGACGTACCCCATCGACAGCCAGTACTCGGGCGAGCTCGACGCTGCGATAGGCCTGTTCGATCGCTTCCAGGTCGGCATCGGCGTGCCGTACACGGCGTACCTCTCGAGCGACCTCGTCGACTCGATGGGCGTGCCCACTGGCGCGCGCCTCACGGAGAACGGCATCGGCGACGTCCGCGTCGAGGGCAAGGCCCAGATCGCGACGCTCGGCGACGACGACGAGTATTCGTTCGCGGCCTCGGGCGGCCTCACGCTGCCGACGGGCAAGTCGGACAGCCGTCCCTACCTGGGCGACAAGAGCGTCACCGGCCGCGTCAAGGGCATCGCGCAGTTTTCCTTGGGCCCCATGCGCGCCGCCTTGAACCTGGGCCTCCTCATTCGCGGCACGTCGTACGCGTTCGCGACGCAGGTCGGCCCGCAGATGCTCTACGGCGCCGCCGCGTCGTACGAGCTCCAGCACCACGTCGAGCTCATGATCGAGCTCTTCGGGCGCAGCGGCCTCACGCAGTTCGACGAGTTCTACACGGACGTCAACCCCTTCGAGGCTGACGTCGCCGGCCGCTGGGGCGTCACGAGCATGTGGTCCGTCATACTGGGCGGCGGCCGCGGCCTCGGTACGGGCTTGGGCGCGCCGCAGTGGCGCGGCTTCGTCGCGGCGCAGTTCAACCCCGACTTCCGCGACCGCGACCACGACGGCGTCTACGACGTCAATGACAAGTGCCCCGACCAGCCCGAGGATCGCGACGGCTTCCAGGACGAGGACGGCTGCCCCGATCCCGACAACGACAACGACGGCATCCCCGACGCCACCGACAAGTGCCCGAACGACGCCGAGGACCTCGACCAGTTCGAGGACGAGGACGGTTGCCCCGATCCGGACAATGACAAGGATGGCATCCCCGACCTCAACGACGCGTGCCCGAACGCGCCCGAAGACGGCAAGGGCAAGCGACCGCACGACGGCTGCCCGTCGAGCGCCGAGGACAGCGACGGCGACGGCGTGCCGGACAACGTCGACAAGTGTCCCGACGATCCCGAGGATCGCGACGGCTTCCAAGACGACGACGGCTGCCCCGATCTCGACAACGACAACGACGGCATCCCCGACGGCTTCGACCAGTGCCCCAACGAGGCCGAGGACGCCGACGGCTTCCAGGACGAGGACGGCTGCCCCGATCCCGACAACGACAAGGACGGCTTCCTCGACGGCGAGGACAAGTGCCCGAACGAGCCTGAGACGCTGAACGGCAACAAGGACGACGACGGTTGTCCCGATCCGGGCGCCGAGATCGTCCACCTGCAGCCGGACAAGATCGTCGTCGACGATCGCATCGGGTTCGCGGGCAGCAAGAGCGGCAAGGCCGTCCTCAAGGAGAGCTCGGCGAAGAACGTGGGCCTCGTCGCGCTCGTCATGAAGGGCCACACGGAGATCAAGAAGCTGCGCATCGAGGTGCACGCCGACGGCGTGTCCAAGAACGAGACGCAGGCGCGCGCCGACGCCATCCGTGACGCGCTCGTCGCCAAGGGCGTCGACGCGGCCCGCATCGACGCCGTGGGCGCGGGCGGCGGCGGCTCGCGCATCGACTTCCTCATCACGGCGATGGCGGCCCCCAAGCCGCCCGCCCCGGCGGCGGCACCCGACGCCCCCGCGACGCCCTAGCTTCGCTTTCGAGCTTTGATTCGCGCCGCCGCCGCAACATTGGACGTCAGGACGTGATCGCACGATGAGAATCACCGGTTGGGCAGCCTCGGACGTTGGACGCAAGCGTCACCACAACGAGGACTCGCTGCTTTGTAACAACGAGCTGTCGCTGTTCGCCGTTGCCGACGGCATGGGCGGCCACTTGGGCGGCGAACGGGCCAGCCGCATGGCCGTCGAGATCCTCGAGCGCGAGATCGACAAGGCGCGCCAGGAGGGCCTCCTGTCCGTCCCCGTAGGCGAGCTCGCGCCGGGTGAACCGCACCCGCTGCGCGCGCTCCTCCGCCGCGCCGTCGTCGAGCCCGACCGCAACATCTACGAGACGGCGACGCAGAACCCCGCGCTCGCCGGCATGGGCACGACGCTCACGGCGCTGCTGTTCGCGGGCAACCAGGTCCACATGGGCCACGTGGGCGACTCGCGCGCGTACCTCTACCGCGACGGCCGCGCGCGCCAGATCACCGAGGATCACTCCTGGATCCAGGAGCAGGTGCGCGCCGGCCTCATCTCCGCCGAGGAGGCCAAGGAGTCGCGCTTCCGCAACATCATCACGCGCTCCGTGGGCTTCGAGCCGTCCGTCGAGCCCGATCTCGCGGCGATGTCCGTCGAGGCGGGCGACTGCTTCGTGCTCTGCTCGGACGGCCTGTCGAACTACCTGTCGGCTGACGAGCTCGGCCAGGTGCTCACGGGCCACTTCTACCGCGACGTCGCGAAGGTCTTCGTCGACCTCGCCAACGATCGCGGCGGCGACGACAACGTCACGTGCCTCGTCGTGTACGCGGGCAACGAGAAGTAGCCGGCGACGCTCAGCCGACTATCCGAATGGCTGACTATCCGACGCTGCGGTCGGTGTGCTCTTTGCCGTCGAAGCGGAGCATCTTCTGTTTGCCCTCGACGACGGTGATCAGGTTCACGGGGCGGCGCCAGACGCGCGCGAGGGCCGTGATCGTGTCGCGCGCGTGATCGACCTGCAGGTCCGTGCCTTCGTGCCGGTGGCGGATGAGCAGCTCGCCGCGGTTCTCGTGGTTCGAGTCCTCGACGAAGATGAACGGGTCGCCGAAGTTCGTGAGCTGGAAGAGGATCTTGTGTTTGATCTTCGAGAACTCTTTCGAATCGATCTCGTAGTTGCCGCTGCGATCGTTCATCGAGAACGAGAAGAACTTGTTGCGCTCGCAGAAGTCGGCCGTGAAGAACTCGTCGATGAACGTGACGTCGTTGTAGAGCTTGCGCACCTCGAAGATCTTCTTGCGCCCGAGGCCCACGCGCTTGTCCCAGGCCTTGCGCTCATCCAGGTTCTGGCACTCGTTCCACTCGCGCCCGAAGCGGCCCTTGTCCCAGCGCTCCTCGACGTCGCGCAGGAGCTCGATGCCGACCTTGTACGGGTTGAACTGGCCCGGCGCCGTCGCGAGCACGCCCGCGTTGTGGTCGGCGTAGTCGATGATCTCGGAGGCCTTGAGGGCCTTCTCCGTCATGATCTTGCTGTGCCAGTACGAGGCCCAACCCTCGTTCATGATCTTCGTCTGCCGCTGCGGCGCGAAGTAGTAGGCCTCGTCGCGCACGATCTCGAGGATGTCGCGCTCCCACCCGTCGAGCGGCGCGTTCTGTAGGAGAAACAGCAGCACGTCGCGCTCGGGCTCGGCGGGGTGCTTCTTCGGCCGGTCGCGCTCGCGCTCGATCTTCTTGCGCTGCTCGTCGATGTACTCGGGCGGGTTGATGAACTTGTCCATGTAGGACTTGGCGCGGATGCGCGGGATCTCGGGCGTCTCGTCGGCCTGCTGCTGCTTGGCGCGCGCGCTCTCGCTCGGCTTGCGCGCGATGAACGGCGACATCGGATCGATGAGGTTCTCGATGCACAGGCACGAGTCGATGAAGCTCTCGACCTTCTCGATGCCGAGGCGCTCGACGTGGCGGCGCACGCGCGTCGAGTGGTTCGCCATGCCGTCGATCATGCGGCGGTTGGTCTTCGAGAAGAAGTAGTTGTTCTTGAAGAAGTCCACGTGCCCCAGCACGTGCGCCATGACCATCTTCTGATCGACGAGCGAGTTGCCCTCGAGCAGGTACGCATACGCGGGGTCGTTGTTGATGACCATCTCGTAGATCTTCGAGAGGCCGTAGATGTGCGACTTCGTGAGGTGCTCGAACTCCATGCCGAAGCGCCAGTGCGGGTAGCGCACGGGGAAGCCGCCGAACGCCGCGACCTCCTGCATCTTCTTGTAGTCGAGGATCTCGTACTCGATGCCCCAGAAGTCCAGGCCGTACGCGCGGCCGTACCCCTCGACCTCGAGCTTGATGTCGTGCAGATACGCGGGAAGTTGAGCCACTTACTTGCCCTTGCCCAAGAAGTCACGGATCGAGTCCATAATGGCCTCCTTACCCTTGATCTCCGAGACGATGAGGCTGTCTTCGACGTCGAAGTGCTCGTTGAGATCCTTGATGAACTGGCCCGAGCCGTATGGGCTCTCGACCTGGCCGTAGCAGAACTGGTTCACCTTCGGGAGGATCTGCGTCTTCAGGAGGTCGACGCACTGGACGGTGTCGTCGACCGACCAGTTGTCGCCGTCGGAGAAGTGGAACGGGTAGATGTTCCACTCCGAGCTCGGGTAGTGCTGATCGATGAGCTGGCCGCACAGCTTGTAGGCGCTCGAAATCATCGTGCCGCCCGACTCGCGCGTCTTGAAGAAGGTGTCGCGATCGACCTCCTTCGCGACGGCGTCGTGGATGATGTAGCGCGACTCGAGCCCCTTGTATTGGGACCGCAGCCACGTATCTATCCAAAACGACTCGATGCGCACGATCTCCTTCTGCTCGTCACCCATCGAGCCCGACACGTCCATGATGAAGATCATGACGGCGTTCGACTGCGGCAGCGGTTGCGTGCGCCACGAGCGGTAGCGACGGTCCTCGCGCACGGGCACGATGAACGGACGGTTCTTGTCGTAGGTGCCCGACGCGAGCTGCCGGCGCAGCGCCTGATGGAACGTGCGCTTGAAGTGGCGCAGCGATTCGGGCCCCGTGCGGCGGATGCCGACGTACTTGTCTTTTTGAGAGATGATGCGCTGCTTGCCTTTGGGCTCGATGCGCGGCAGCTGCAGCTCCTCGCCCATGATCTGCGCGAGCTCCTCGAGCGACAGCTCGACCTCGAGCGCGTGATCGCCCGCCTGGTCGCCCGCCTTCCCGGGACCGTCGGCGTTCGGGTCGCCCTTGCCGAGGCTGTCGCCGACGTCGCCCTGTCCTTGCCCGACGCCGCCCTTGTCCTTGCTGCCGAAGCGGAAGCGCGGGACGTTGATCTGCGGCAGCGGGATCGACACCTTGTCCTTGCCCTTGCGCCCGATGAGCTCACCCTGCGAGATGTACTTGCGCAGGTCTTGCTTGATCTTGCCGCGCACGATGTCGCGGAAGCGCCGGTGGTCGGGATCGATCCGCAGCGCCACTAGATCACCAGATCCATGAACCGCCCCGAGGGCGGGTCGTACACGCCCAGGCGCTGCCCGCGCGCCTTCGCGCCGACGGCCTGCTCGAGCACGCCCAGCGCGCGCGTGAGCACGGCCATCGGCTCATCGGTCTGCAGATCGCCCATGAGCTTGATCAGCAGCTTCGCGGCCTGTCCGTTCATCTCGACCGTGACGGGCTTCTGCCCGGGCTCGTCCATGCGCGCCTTAGTCCTTCACGTCCCCGCGGGCGAAGATCGACGCGACGAAGTTCAGGACGTCCGTCGAGCAGATCTCGCAGTACCCGTAGTTGCGGATCATGCGGTTCTTCACGACGTCGATCTTCTCCTGCGTGTCGCGATCGACGACGGCCGACACGAGGCTCGTGAGCTTGATCGAGTCCTTTTGGTCCTCGAACAGCTTGAGCTCGAGCGCCTTCTGCAGCCGCTCGTTCGTGCGGAAGTCGAACTGCCGCCCCTCGATCGCGAGCGCGCCGATGTAGTTCATGATCTCGCGGCGGAAGTCGTCCTTGCGCGAGTCGGGGATGTCGATCTTCTCCTCGATCGATCGCATCAAGCGCTCATCGGGCTCTTCGTCCTGGCCCGTGTACTTGTTCTTGACGCGTTCCTTCTGCGTGTACGCCTTGATGTTGTCGATGTAGTTCGCGCACAGCTTCGCGATGGCCTCTTCGTCGGCGCTGATGGCCCGCTGGACCTCGTTCTTGACGATGTCCTCGTACTCCTGCTTGACGACGGACAGCATCTCGCCGAAGCGCTTGCGCTGATCTTCCGACGAGATCAGCGAGTGCTGCTTGAGCCCGCTCTCGAGCTCGTTCAGCACCATGAACGGGTTGATCGCGCCGTCGGCCTTGTCGGACACGAGCGCGTTCGCGATCTTGTCCTGGATGTAGCGCGGCGAGATGCCGTCGAGGCCCTCGCGCTGGCTCTCCTTGCGGAGCTCCTTGATGTTGTCCTGCG
>DATAZS010000304.1:0-3017 GCA_036271915.1 Polyangia bacterium | reverse complement strand
GAGACACCGCCGCTCACTTTCGCGAACGGCAGGTTCGCTTTGATCCATCGTGTGGCGTTGATGTAATCGACCGCATAGTTGTTGTGCTCCTCCATGCCGGTGGCAACAGTGAGGATGTTCGGATCGAAGATGATGTCTTCGGGCGGGAAACCGACCTCGTCCACCAGAATGCGGTAGGCGCGTTCACAGATGCGGATTTTTTCGGCGAACGTGGCCGCCTGGCCCTGCTCGTCGAAGGCCATGACGACGACGGCTGCGCCGTACTTCAGCACGGTGCGCGCGTTCTGGCGGAACTTGTCCTCGCCTTCTTTCAGCGAGATCGAGTTGACGATGCCCTTGCCCTGCAGCTCACGCAGGCCGGCCTCGATGACCTCCCACTTCGACGAGTCGACCATGAAGGGGGCCTTCGCGACCTCGGGCTCGCTCGCGAGCAGCGATAGGAAGCGCGACATCGCGGCGACGCCGTCGATCATGCCCTCGTCCATGCAGACGTCGATGACGTTGGCGCCGTTCTCGACCTGCTGGCGCGCGATGGCGACGCCCTCTTCGTATTTGCCGTCCTTGATGAGCTTGGCGAACTTCGGCGAGCCCGCGACGTTCGTGCGCTCGCCGATCATCATGAAGACGCCCGGCTGCTGCGTGAACGGCTGCGAGCCCGACAGGCGCAGCGGGCGCGTCGGTTCGGGCGGCGTTGACACATGGCTGTGCGTCGCCGCGTGGCTGTGCGCCGGCGCGAGAGCCCGCGGCGGCTTGTCGGCGAGCGCGCGCGCGATCGCGCCGATGTGCTCGGGCGTATTGCCGCAGCAGCCGCCCGCGATGTTGATGAGCCCGCCGTCGGCGAACTGACCCAGGTAGCGCGCCATGTCCGCGGGCTCGAGATCGAAGCCCGTGGGTGACAGCGGGTTGGGCAGGCCGGCGTTCGGGTACGCCGAGATGGCCGCGCCCGACTTCTGCGCGAGCTCCGCCAAAAACGGGTACATGAGGTCGGGGCCGAGCGAGCAGTTGAGGCCCACGCTGAGCGGCCTCGCGTGCTCGACGGCGTTCCACATCGCCTCGCCCGTCTGCGCCGAGATCATGGTCTCGCCGCCGCGGCCCACGGCCGCCGAGATCATGAGCGGCAGCTCGACCCGGTCGGCGTCGAACACCTCGCGGATCGCGACGAGCGCCGCCTTGGCGTTGAGCGAGTCGAAGATCGTCTCGACGAGCAGCACGTCGACGCCGCCCGCGATGAGCGCGCGCACCTGCTCGATGTAGGCCGCCTTCACCTGATCGAACGTCACGACGCGGAACCCGGCGTCCTCGGCGTCGGGCGAGTTCGACAGCGACACCGTGAGCGGGCCGATGGCGCCCGCGACGAAGCGCCGCTTCCCATCGGCGTTGGCGACTCTGTCGGCCCACTCGCGGCACTGCCGCGCCGACTGCTCGTTGATCTCCCAGGCCAGGCCCTGCAGGAACTTGTCCTCGATGATCTTCTGATAGAAGGCCGGATCTTTTCGGCCGCCGTGCTCGCGCGGATCGTCGACGAAGAACTCGCTCTGCGTGATGGTCGTCGCGCCGAAGGTGTTGGTCTCGATGATGTCGGCGCCGGCCTCGAGGAAGCGCCGGTGGATGTCGCAGATCATCTTCGGCTGCGTCAGCGAGAAGAGGTCGCCGTTGTTAAGCAGATCCTTCTTCGAGTCCTTGAAGCGCTCGCCGCGGATGTCGGCCTCGGTCATGCCGTAGGTGCGGATGGTCGTGCCCATCGCGCCATCGATGATGGCGATGCGCTGGCGGAGCAGCTGGCGGAGCGGGTGGTTCTGATCGTCGTTCGTCATGATTTCTGCGTCTGATGCTTCGGTTGGGGTTTGTCGGCGATGGCCAGCACGACCTGCAGGTGTGGCTTCTTGAGCTCGCGCGAGGCGACCTCGGCGGACGCGACGGTGAGCCCCGCGCGCGACAGGAGGCCGCGCACGGAGGACGGCGAGAAGCCCGGATGGCGCTCGCCGTAGCGCGCCGTCACCTCGGACTGGCGGTGCTCGTCGAGGCACAGCACGACGACGCGGCCGCCGGGGCGCAGCACGCGCGCACACTCCTTGAGCACGCGCGCCGGGTGCTCGGCGTACGTCAGCGTGTGGAACATGAGCACGGCGTCGAAGGACGCGTCGTCGAAGGGCAGCGCGTGGGCGTCGGCGACCTGCGTGCGCACGTTGCCGTGCTCGCGCAGCCGTTCGCGCGCCGCTTCGATCGCGCGCGCGTTCGTGTCGACGCACGTGAGCGAGCGGCAGTGCGGCGCGACCGCGGCGGCCGCCGCGCCGTCGCCCGAGCCGACATCGAGCACGTCGCCGAGGCGCAGCAGCGCCGCGAGCCCCACGGTGAGCGACCGCCACGTGCGGCCCGGGGAATAGTCCCGGTCGAGCTCGTCGACGAGGTGACCGGGCGTGTCGCCCCGGCGCTCGGCCTCGAGCTCACGCAGGCGCGCGAGATCGCCGTCGAGCGTGGCGTCGCCAGATGTCGCCACCTCGTCGAGGCAGGTGCGCACGGCCTCGGGCAGCGCGGCCGTCACGAGGCCGTAGAACGACTGCGGCCCCTTGCGGCGATCGCGCACGAGGCCCGCCTCGCGCAGGCGCCCGAGGTGCGTCGACACGCGCGACTGCGCGATGCCCGTGACGCGCACGAGGTCGGTCACGCACAGCTCGCGGTCACGCAAGAGCGCGCAGAGCCGCATGCGGCTCTCGTCCCCGAGCAGGGTCAGCGTGTCGACGTAGCCGTTGAGGTCCATATATCCTGCTATCCGAATGCAGGGATATATACCGCCGCCCGGCGCGCGTCAACCCGGCGGCGCTACTCGTGGATCTGCTCGGCCAGGTAGCGCTCTTTGCCGATGTCGGCGACGATCTTGAGCTGCGCCTCGAGCCAATCGATTGATTCTTCCTCGTTCGACAGCAGCGACTCGAGGTACTCGCGCGTGCCCGCCTCGTTCTTCGCGAGCGTGAGCGCGATGGCCTTGTTGAGGCGCACGACGGCCTCGCGCTCGACCT
>DATAZS010000303.1:0-7216 GCA_036271915.1 Polyangia bacterium | reverse complement strand
GGCGTCGTCCTCCACCACCAGCACGCGCTTGACCGCCTGCGCGGTACGCTGCTCGACGCGCGCCAGCGTCGCTTCGAGCTGGCCGCGCTCGACGGGCTTGCGCAGGTAGCTGACCGCGCCCAGCTCCAGCGCCGCCTGCGCCTCGTCGCGCGACGAGACCACGTGCACCGGAATGTGGCGCGTGGCCGGGTTTCGCTTGAGCCGATCGAGCACGCTCAAGCCCGAGCGGTCGCGCAGCCCGAGGTCGAGCACGATCGCGGCCGGCAGATGCTTTCCGGCCAGCTGCACGCCTTCGTCGGCGGAGGAGGTGACGATCAGCTGATAGTCGTGCTCGCGGCCGACCCCGGCGACGATCTGCGCGAAGTCGCTGTCGTCCTCGATGACCAAAAGGGTGCGGCCGTGCTTGCCGTGGGTGCCGCTGCTGCCGTTGTTGCCCCCGCCGCCGTTACCGCCGTTGCTGGGCGCGCCTCCCGAGGCGGCGGCGCGCGGCGGCTCGGGCGCTCGACGGGGCGGGGCCGTCGCCGGGGCCACGCGCGGCACGATCAGCGTGAACACGCTGCCGCTGCCCGGCGCGCTCGCCAGCTGAATTTCGCCGCCGAGCAGCCGCGCCAGGTCGCGCGAGATCGACAGGCCGAGGCCCGTGCCGCCGTACTTGCGGTTCGTCGTGCCGTCGGCCTGCCGGAAGGCCTCGAAGATGACCTCGTGCTGCTCGGGCGCGACGCCGATGCCCGTGTCCTTGACGGAGAACGCGACGCGCGCGCCTTCGCGACGGACGTGCAGCGACACGCCGCCGCGCTCCGTGAACTTGAGGGCGTTCGACAGAAGGTTTCGCAGCACCTGCTGCGCGCGCACCTCGTCGGTCACGATCGCCGTCGGAACGTCGGCGTCGACAGTCGTCGTGAGGTCGATGCCCTTGTCGCGCGCCACGGGGCGGAACACGTCGACGAGCTCGTCGCACAGGCGCGCGACGGCGATCTCCTCGGGGCGCACGTCCAGCTTGCCCGCCTCGATCTTCGACAGGTCGAGGATGTCGTTGATGAGCGTCAGCAGATCGTTGCCCGCCGAGTAGATCGTCTCGGCGAACTTGATCTGCTCGGGCGTGAGGTTGTTCGAGCGGTTGTCGGCCAGCAGCTTCGCGAGGATGAGCGTGCTGTTGAGCGGCGTGCGCAGCTCGTGCGACATATTGGCGAGGAACTCGGACTTGTAGGCGCTCGCGCGGTTGAGCTCCGCCTGCGCGCGCAGCAGGTCGTTCCGCTGCTGCTCGAGCGCCTGCGTCTGCTCCTCGAGGTTCGAGTTGATCTGCTCGAGCTCGGCCTGCTGGTTCTCGAGCCGCGCCTGCGACTCCTGCAGCGCGCGGCTCTGCTGCTCGAGCTCCTCGTTCTGGACGCTCAGCTCCTCTTGCTGCGTCTGCAGCTCCTCGGCCTGTCGCTGCGTCTCCTCGAGCGTCTCCTGCAGCACCCGTCGATCGCGCGCCGAGCGCAGCGCGAGCCCGATGGTCTCGGTGACGCGGCGAACGAGCTCGATCTCCGCGGGGCGCTCCCGGTGAAAGAACCCCAGCTCGAGCGCGCCGTTGGGCGCGCCGTCGGCCGTCGTCGGCGCCGCGAGCAGCCGACGCGCGCGGCTCTGACCGAGCCCGGACGTGATGGGGAAGAAATCCGCGGGGACGTCGTCCGTCTCGATGAAGGCGTTGTCGGTGTAGGCCTGCGCCGTGAGGCCGGCCACGCGCACGGCGCTCGACGCGCTCGAGGGCAGCGCGAACGAACCGACGCGCCGAAGAGAGCCAGCCTTCTCGGCGAAATACACGGCGCCGATGCGCGCGCTCACGTAGCTCCCCAGGAAAGCGGCGATGCGCTCGCCCACCCCTTCGACGGTCTCGACGCCTTGCATGCTCGCCGCGAGCTCGGCCTGTCCCGTGCGCAGCCACCGCTCGACCTCCTGCGCGTGGAAGTCGTGGGACGACATGAGCGCCGCGCCGACGACGAGGAAGAGCAGCAGCGCCGCCCCGCCCCAGACGACGCCGAGCGAGATCGTCGATGCCCGCTCCCACTCGCTCGTGCGGATCGCGAGCCGCGTCTTCTCGGCGTCCTTCAGATCGGTGATGCCCGCGCGGATGTCGTCCATGTAGCGCTTGCCGCGGCCTGTCTTCACGGCCTCGAGCGCCTCGTCGCGATGTCCGGAGCGCGCCAGGTCGATGGTCAGCTTGAGCTCGTTGAGCTTCTGTTGGCCGACGTGACGGAGGACCTCGAGCGTTTGCGCCTGCTTCGGATCGTTGGCCACCTCGGCGCGCAGCTCGACGAGCTTGCTGTCGATGGCCGCCGTCGCGCGATCGTAGGGCTCCAGGTACGACTCCGACTGTGTGAGCAGGTAGCCGCGCTGTCCGGTCTCGGCGTCCTTGTACTCCGAGAGCAGGTCGTCGAGGCTCTGGATGATCTCGAGCGTCCGCTGCATGAGCGCCGCGCCCTCGGCGCGCCACTGGAGCGACCGATACGACAGGAAGGCGATCACGAAGACGGCGAGGGTCGCCGCGACGAAGCCAAACTGCGTCTTACGTGGCAACGTTGAACGCAGCAGCCCGCCGCTCAGGACGTCCTGCGAGACGGGACGCTGGTTCCCAGGGGGCCTTTTCGTCATTCGCGTCGTCGTCGCGGAACTCGAGCCCCGCGGCCCAGACTGTAAGGCGCCGCTCTCGTAAAACAAGCCCAGGCGACCGGCAAAATGACACCCGGGTCGTGCAGCGGGACGCGTCGCAGTGCACGCACAGGCCCTCCACGAAGGGTGCATTGTTGCATGCTGGTCAACGGCTCGTCATCGCATCGCGCGACGATTCTCAAGGACCGCGTGCGCTCCGCCGTATGCTACTGTTGGTGGGTCGTCATGGACTTCGATGAATTCGAACAGCTGGTCCTGAAGGTCCTGTTCGAGACCGATGTCCCCGTGACCGCGGCGCACGTCGCGTACCTCGGCCGCGTGTCGGTCCGCACCGCCGAGCGGCACCTCGCGCGCATGGTCGAGCACGGCACGCTGCACGTGCGCACGTCGACGGCGGGCGTCGTCGAATACGTCTATCCGGGCCGCAAGCCGCTCGTGCAGCCGAACGCCGCGGGACCTGGCTTCGGGATGGTGGGGCCGCCGCCGATCTCCGCGGGTGACGCCTACGTACTGACGCTGCGGCCGAAGCCGAACCCCGTGACGGCCGTCATGCTGTCGATGTTGATCCCTGGCGCGGGACACATTTATGCGGGCCGCGCAGGCGCGGGCGTCGCGTGGATGGCGACGACGCTCATGGGCTACGCCTGCTGCTTCCTCCCCGGGCTCTTCCTGCACGGCCTCTGCCTCGTGAGCGCCGCGCAGACCCGTCAGAGCTGAGGCGCGGGCTCGTCGATGGCTCGAGAGCCGGCGCGCTCCGTCGCTGGCTTACGCGCCAGGCTTCATGATGCCGCTCGCGTCGTCGACCGGCTTCTCGAGGCTCTCTTCCTTGCGCTTGCGCAGCTCGCGGAGATCTTCGAGCGCACGCGCGAGCGCCGGCGATCGCGCGTCGGGTGCCGTCTCGAGCACGGCCACGACGTTGCCCAGGATGCGCACGTCGTCCTCCGCGCGCGCGCGCAGGGAGATGTGCATCTCTCTGAACTGGCCGTAGAACTCCTGCAGCTCGTCACCCTTGCGCAGGTTGGCGGGCGCCGGCCCCAGGCGGTTGTCCCGCACGCGGCCGAAGATGCTCGCGATCTTGTACAGCGGCCCCGCGACCTTGTGCGTGATGAGGATACCGACGGCGCCGATCGACAGCACGAGGACGACGCCGAAGCCAACGATGCCCCACAGCACGACCTTGTCGCTGTTCGCGAACTGCGACTGCAGCTCTGAAGCGCTCGACGGATCGACGAGGCTCGTCCACAGGATCACCTTCGAGACGTCACGCGTCGCCTGATACATCTTGAAGCCGAGGCCGGCCGTCAGGAAGATCGCGACGACGACGATCGTCGCCGTGTAGCGAAGCTGCAAGCCCACGTCCAGCAGGTAGTTGCGGACCTTGCGCTTGTAGACGGGCCGCGACGCGCCCGCCGCATCGGTGCTGTTCATGGAAGCCTCCCAATCCGCTGACGAACGACCCTGTTCACGGTGAGCATACTATCCACCCTGCATTTTGAAGAATTTTCCCAGCTCCTCGGCGAGCTGACCGGCCGTCGCGTCGAGGCAATCCTTGCGCGCGCTCAGCTTGTCCTGCGGCCGCGTGCCCGACTGCAGGCTCGCGCCCGCGTTCGTCCACGACACGATCGCCTTCGAGGGCCATCGTGCGACCATGACCTTGACGTCGCAGGACGTCTCTGAGCTGCTGCCCGCGGGCGTGTCGTCGAGGCGCGTGATGTTGCCGTCGATGTAGAAGCCGAGCAGGCCCGTCTTGGGGAAGCTCTTTTGATCGGCGGGCGACAGGTCGAGCGTCACGCCTTGCGTCTTGCCGAGCTCGCGGGCGAGCGCGTCGTGAATGACCTTCGCCGCCTCGGCACCCGCCGACTTCACGCCACCCGTGAACGGCCCGAAGGTGAGGTAGATCTTCGCCTTCTTTTGGCCCGCGTCGCTCGACACGAGCGCGAGCGCCTTCTCGGTCTGCGTGCGTACGAAGGGATCACCCTCGCGCTTGAGCAGCTCGCGCAGCGGATCGGCCGCGTCGTGATCGGCGAGCTGACCGAGCGCCTGCGCCGCGATGGCGCGCACCGTCTTGTTGCCGTCTGAGAGCGCCTTGACGAGCGACGGCACGGCCGAGTGATCGCCGAGGCGTCCGAGCACGAGCGCCGCCTGCACGCGCACCTTGTAGTTCGCGTCCTCGATGAGCGCCTTCTCGAGCTCCTCGACCTTGACCTGCGGCTGCGCCGCGCGCGCCCCCGTCGACGTCACCACGAGCGAAAACAACACGGCGGCAAACGCGGCCTTCGCCGCGACTTTCCGCACCGTCATACGCGCTCCGATGGGTCGCCGGGGCGCTTGGCGCGTGGCCCGCGGCGCTGCCACTTCAGCTCGAACACGAACGCGCAGCCGCCCTCGGGCACGTCCTCGATCCACAGGTGGCCTTCGTGCAGCTCGATGATGGCCCGCGCGAGCGCGAGGCCGAGCCCGTATCCAGCGGAGCTCGCCGTGCGCTGGGCGTACGGCTCGAAGATGTTGAGGCGATCGCCTCCCTGCAGGCTCTCACCCGGAACGGTCACGCGGAAGCGCGACGCGGCGTCCGTCTCGGTGACGGTCATCGCGACCTCGTTGCGCACGGGCGCGCGGCGCAGCGCCGACAGGCCGAGGTTGAGCATCGCGCGGCGCAGGAGCTCGCGATCGCCCTGCACGCGGCGTTCGGTCGCCGCGGGCGGCCGCGCGAACGAGAAGGGCCGGTCGGCGACGACGGCCTGCCGCCGAAGCTCTTCGGCGACGTCCTCGGCGATGTCACCCAGCGTGACGAACGTCTCCTGGGGGACGAGCTGCGCCGTCTCGTAGCGATCGTAGTCCTGTACCGTGCGCACGTTGGCCATGAGCTGAGCGAACACGGTGCGGACATCCTCGATGCTTTCTTGAAAATTCTCCAGTCGTACATCGCCTTTCGGCGGCGCGAGCTTGGCCAAATAGTCGACGTTGACGTTGAGGGCGGCGACCTGCCCCTGCAGATCGTGCAGAAAGTGACCGAGCCAGCGACGGCGGTCGACGATCTCTGATCCCTGCGCGCGCTGCTTCTTGTCGAGCTGCCGATACAGCGCGCGCGTGCGCAGCAACGCCCAAAGGCGCGTGCGCCGCTCCTGCGCGTCCGTGCCGGGGCCGAAGACGGCGTCGGCGCCCGCGGCGAGCGCGCGCAGCCGATAGGGCCTTAAATCGTTGAGCGCGAAGACGATCACGGGCACGAAGTGCGTACGGACGTTGCCCTTCAACCGCTGACACAGCTCGATGCCGCCCGCGGGCGGCAGGCGATCGTCGATGAGCACGACGTCGGGCGGGTGCAACAGCGCCTCTTCGAACGCCGAATCCGCGTCCGCCGTCGTTTGCACGTTGATGCCCTGCCCGCGCAGGAAGTCCACGAGCGGGCGGGCGACGCCACGCCCAGGTGCCGCGACGAGCCCTTCGACGTCGCTCGGCAACGACAGCGTGTTGCTGTGTGTGGTCCTCTCGTCGGGGAGCATCGACACTCGGGTTCGGCGCCATCATACGGCAGCGCGTCCATTACCTCTACGGATGGTTGAGGGCTCGCTTGAGAATTCTCGTCGCGCCGGCTGGTCCGAGCGGAACCTCAGGCCCAGTTGGGGGATGCACCTCGCACGCTTCTCACAAATCAAAAGGAGCGCGAGCGCGCATCACCAATTCACGTTCACGGTATCGCGCGGCGCCTCGTGCCACAAGGTGTCATTGGGTATCGTCTGCATATCCCACATGTAGGTTTTTTGACTTCATTGGGGTACACGCCTAGGATTGCCGCATGCCGACGCAATCCGATCTCCCCTTCTCGACGATCGACCCTTCCACTGCAGCAGAGCCCGGCGCAGACGCCGGCGAGACCGTGGCAGGCTCCGATCAGCGCGCGCATCTTCGGTTCGACAAGATGTTCGCCGTTCGCGTGGAGTCACTGTTGTTCGGCGAGATCTACTGCGTCGCGCGCAACATCTCGGCGGGCGGCATCTTCCTCGAGTTGGCCGATCCGTTGCCGCTGGGCGCGACCGTGCGCGTGTGCTTCCCCGTGCCGGACGGCTCAGGTGAGGTCGTCGCGACGGGCGAAGTGAAGAACCACTACTTCATCAATTTCACGCAAGCCGGCTTGAGCCGCGCCGTCGCCGGCATGGCCGTGCGCTTCACGTCGTTCGAGAACGAAGGCCACCACGTTCTCGCCGATTGCCTCACGCGCATGCGCGTTTTGCATTGAGTTCGGGATCCTGAGAGGGAGCTTCGCACTCGGGCTTCTTTTCCCTTTCCCTACTCCGTTTGCTCGACGGCTACTCTTCGGCTTGGGGGCGGACGATGACTTGTTCGGGGAGATCGACGGAGACGCCGGGCTCGATCGGCACTTCGACTTCGCGCGGGCCGCTCATGATCGACAGGACGCGCGCGCCGACGCGTACGGAGAGCTCGTAGCGGCCCGGCAGCAAGCCTGTGACGACGAACTTTCCCTCGTGGTCGATCTCGCCGATCGCCTTGCGTGGCATCGCGAGCGGAGAGCGGCCGAAGAGCACGGTGCGCTCGTCGGGATCGACGGAGG